>CACJRK010000003.1 GCA_902595795.1 uncultured Pelagibacteraceae bacterium | reverse complement strand
ACAATTTGTTCAACTGGCTCACCTCTTTCAGAAGAAAGTTTCAAATATGTTTATAAGCACATTAAAAAAAATGTACACTTGTCATCTATTTCCGGTGGAACTGACATTGTTTCATGCTTCGTATTAGGAAATTTATATCAGTCAGTAAATATAGGAGAAATACAAAACAATGGTTTGGCTTTAGATGTAGATGTTTTAAGTGATAGAGGGAAGTCTTTAAAAAATAGTAAAGGAGAACTTGTTTGTAAAAATCCTTTTCCATCTATGCCTTTAAAGTTTTGGAATGATAAAAATGATATTAAATTCAAGAATGCTTATTTCAATAGATTTAAAAATATATGGCATCATGGGGATTATGCGGAGATAAAGAATAATGGTGGGTATATAATTCATGGAAGATCTGATACCACCTTAAATCCAGGAGGTGTTCGACTTGGAACAGCAGAGATATATTCAGAAGTTGAAAAGTTTAAAGAAATAAAAGAGTCTATCGTTGTAGGACAATCATGGGATAATGATGTTAGAATAGTTTTATTTATTGTAATGAGCAAAAATTATTCATTAACAGCAGAATTAATTAACAAAATTAAATTACAAATAAAAAAAAATGCATCTCCTAGACATGTTCCAAGTAAAATTATTGTTGTAAAAGATATTCCTCGAACAAAAAGTGGCAAAATAGTTGAACTTGCAGTTAAAAGTAAGATAGAAGGAAGTCAAATTAAAAACATTGAAGCTTTAGCAAATCCTGAAGCTCTTGAACAATTTAATAATTTAAAAGAATTGAGCAATTAAATGTTAAAAAATCTTGTCAAAGATTTAAAGCCATCATCTACTCTTGCTATTAACGAAACTTCAAAACTACTAGAGCAACAAGGAAAAAAAATCTTTAAATTTGGTTTTGGACAATCACCATTTAAAGTGCCTGATGATGTTGTTGAAGAATTAAAAAGTAATGCTTATCAAAACAAATATTTACCCATGCAGGGTCTTGAGGAATTAAGGGAAGCTGTAGCGAAATATTCATCTAAAAAGAAAAATTATAACTACAAAGCGAACAACGTAATAATTGGACCAGGATCTAAAGAATTAATGTTTTTATTGCATGTAATTTTTGACGGTGAAATTATATTGCCAGCACCCAGTTGGGTTTCATATGCACCACAAGCTATTTTAGGGAGAAATAAAATTCAAATTATTCAAACAGAAAGAGAAAATAACTGGTTTCCCACAGGAGTACAAATTGAGAAAATCATTTCAAAAGATAAAGATAAAAATTATTTATTATTTCTAAATTCACCAAACAATCCTTCTGGACAGGTTTGTAGCAAACTAGAAGAAATTTCAGAAATTGCCAAAAAGTATAAACTTATAATTTTATCAGATGAAATATATTCAGAATTAACATTTTCAAAAAATTTTAAATCTATCTCAAGTTATTGTCCTGAAAAAACCATTATAAGTACTGGACTTAGTAAATGGTGTGGTGCAGGTGGATGGAGACTTGGTTATTTTATAATTCCAGATGAATTGAACAATATAAAAAATATGATCAATGTTTTAGCTAGTGAAACTTTTTCTGCTGTGAGTGCACCAATTCAGTATGCAGCAATCAAAGCTTACGAAAACAATCATTCAAATTATATTAGAAAATCAATAAATATTTTAAGTGCAGTTGGTAAATATGTTTTTTTAAATTTAAAATCAAATAAAGTATTGATTAACGAACCTCAGGGAGGTTTTTATTTGATGCCAGAATTTTTAAATAATAAATTTAAAACTTCATCAGAAATGTGTAGCGATATATTAAATAATACTGGGGTTGCTTTATTGCCAGGTTCTGATTTTGGATTTAATTCAGATAAAATGTTAGCAAGATTAAGCTTTACAGATTTTGATGGAGAAGAGTTTATGAAAAATATTGATGAAACTAAAAAAATTGATGAAAATTTAATCAATAAGTTTGCACCAAAAGTAGTTGAAGGTGTTAATAAACTAAAGAATTGGTCAGAAAATTTATAAAATCACCCTGTACACCTATGATTATTTTTTGTTAAAATAAATTTATAAAAATAACGACATATAAATATAGAGGGGTAAATAATGAAAAAAATAATCACATCTCTATCAAGTGCTTTACTGATTTTATTTGCATCTTTGTCTTTGACAACTATTGCTAAATCAGCTGAGTTCTTTACGATAGGAACAGGCGGACCTACAGGAGTGTATTTCCAAACAGGAAACGCTATATGTAAAATGCTTCATAAGTCAGCAATCAGTGCTGAACATGGTAGAAAAAAAGGTACAGCAAAAGCTTATAGATGTACCGCTCCGTCAACTGGTGGATCTAACTATAATATCGGTCAGATAGCAGCGGGAGAATTCCAATTTGGAGTTGCGCAATCAGACTGGCAGTATCATGCTGTAAATGGTTCAAGTAAATGGGAAGGAAAACAATTTAGTGATTTAAGAGCTGTATTTTCAGTTCACAACGAGCCTTTTCAAATTTGGGCAAGAAAAAAAGCAAAGATTAAAGATTTTGCTGATTTAGAGGGAAAAGTTGTTAACATTGGTAATCCTGGTTCGGGACAAAGAGGAACTATGGAAGAGTTAATGAAAGCAATGGGTGTTGATAATAGTTTCTTTAAATCAACAACTGAACTTACATCTTCTGAACAAGTTAAGGCTCTATGTGACGGAAAAATAGATGCATTTGGTTATTCAGTTGGATTTCCAAACGGCGCAATGGAACAAGCAGCAACTTGTGCAGCAAAAGCATCACCAATCAATTTAACTGGACCAGAAGTTCAAGGCTTAATAGATGGTGCAGATTATTATGCTCAAGCTGTAATTCCTAAAGGCACTTATACAAAACAGAAAAAGGACGCAACAACTTTTGGTGTAAAAGCAACTGTTGTAACTTCTGCAGATGTTTCTGAAGAACTTGTATATTTGGTTGTTAAAGCTGTGATGGAAAATTTTGATGATTTCAAAAAACAACATCCTGCTTTTGGATTTTTAGAGAAGAAAAACATGATTAAAGATGGTTTATCTGCTCCATTACATCCGGGTGCAATAAAATACTATAAAGAAGCTGGGTTAATGTAATCCAATTTTTATTAATTAAAAAAGGCCTGGTAATTTTTACCGGGCCTTTTTTTTATGGTATGAATAAATTTAATGAGCGACTCAATCAGTAGCAAAATAAAAAATAAAATAAGCGAAGACTTATCACCAACTAGAAATATTACTGGTTTTCATTTGAAAATTGTTTCAACAATAGCAATTATTTGGTCATTATTTCAACTTTGGTACGCTTCACCATTTCCATTTATGTTAAATTTTGGAATGTTTAAGGGATTGCCAGCAAGGGCAATTCATTTAGGTTTTGCTTTAACTTTAGTTTTTTTAATTTATCCAATATCTAAAGGTAAGAAAATTTCATTTTTTGATGTTTTGATCAGTTTTATGGGGGCGATATCGTGCCTCTATATTTATTTTTTTTATGATCAGTTGGTTGAAAGAGGAGGTGTACTTTTAAATCTTAGAATAACAGAAAAATTTAATTTTCCATTAGAGTTGATTTTAGGAGGATGTGGAATTTTAATACTGTTAGAAGCTACTAGAAGAGCAATCGGTTTACCTTTGGTAATTATTGCTAGTTGTTTTTTATTGTTTTCATATTTTGGAAGATATGCACCAGAAATAATTTCACATGGCGGTTTATCTTTAAATAGACTTGTAGGCTTTCAGTGGCTTGATCAAGAAGCAATTTTTGGAATTCCTATTGGGGTATCAGTAGATTTTATTTTCTTATTTGTTTTATTTGGTGCTTTGCTTGAAACAGCTGGTGGTGGAAAATATTTTTTAGATCTTGCATTTGCAATGGTTGGAAAAATGCGAGGAGGGCCTGCAAAGGCAGCAATATTAGGTTCAGGTATGACTGGACTAATTTCAGGATCTTCAATTGCAAACACAGTTACTACTGGAACATTCACAATTCCAATTATGAAAAAAACTGGTTTTTCAAAAGAAAAAGCTGGTGCAATTGAGGTTTCCTCATCAGTTAATGGTCAGATTATGCCACCTGTAATGGGTGCTGCAGCATTTGTGATGGCAAGTTTTATTGGTGTGACCTATTTTGAGATAGTTAAACATGCTTTTTTGCCAGCAATTATTTCTTATATAGCATTGTTTTATATTTCACATTTAGAAGCTTTAAAATTGAACCTTAAGGGGATGGACGACGCAGATGTTCCTCATTTAAAAAAAACATTTTTGTCTGGTCTACATTTTTTAATACCAATATTTGTTTTAATTTATACTTTGGTTTACTTAAGATTTACTGCTTCATACTCAATTTTTTACGCAACGATTACTTTGGTTTTAGTAAATCTAATCAATTTGTTAATTAAAAATGAAATTAAAAAAGATGCTCTTAAAGAATGGTTTAATCAAACAATAGTTGGTTTTGAAAAAGGTGCTTTAAATATGGTTGCTGTTGGTATAGCGATTGCAACTGCAGGAATTATTGTTGGTGCAGTTGGATCTACAGGTTTAAGCACAAATTTAATAATAGTTATAGAGTCTATTGCTAAAGATAATGTTACTATTTTATTGTTTTTGACAATTATTTTGTGTTTACTTTTAGGAATGGGTTTGCCAACAACGGCAAATTATGTTGTTGTTGCTTCCTTAATGGCCACTGTTTTAGTGGATGTTGGGAATGCCTCAGGTTTTATTTTTCCGTTAATTGCAGTTCATTTATTTGTCTTCTATTTTGGCTTAATGGCTGATGTAACGCCGCCTGTAGGACTTGCCTCATATGCAGCCGCAGGAATATCTGGCGGAGATCCTTTAAGAACGGGAGTGCAAGCTTTTTGGTATAGTTTAAGAACAGGAATTTTGCCAATTGTATTTTTATTTAACCATGAACTTTTGCTTATTGGTATTGAAAATATTTGGCATGGATTAATTGTAATTGTAACTTCTTTAATTGGAATTTTAGTCTTTACTTCAGCTACTCAAGGCTGGTTTATTAATAAACTTAAATGGTATGAAATAATTATTTTTTTAGTAATTTCTATTTCCTTGTTATCACCCGATTTTGTTTTAAACAAATTTTATCCAAAATATAATTATGAAGAAATTAATAAAATTAATTTAATAAAATTAGACTCAACAAAAGAAATTCAAATTAAAATAACAAGGCCTAGTTTATATGGAGAAAGATATAAGTTATTTGTGATATCAAAAAATACTTTTGAGAATAAATTTACTTTAGAGGATTATGGAATAACATTATTGAAACAAGATGATAAAATTGTTGTTGATAATTTGAAATGGAATGGAGAAGCAAAAAAAAGTGGTTTTGAAATGGGAGACTATATAAGTGAATTTAAAATTGAAAATTCAGACAGACCATCAAAAAATATAGTTTATCCTATAGCAATATTATTGCTAGTGATATTTGGATACTTTAACTCAAGAAGAAAAGAGTAAAACTACCCACCAGGTCCTAGATCAGATGGTTTGACTTTTAAAATTTTCCATACCCCAGATCCAGAAGTTATTATTTTATTATTACACTTCAGTTCACAAAATAAAAAGATAAGAGTTTTTGTTTTTTTTAAAATTTTTGTATGTCCAATAACTTCATCACCAGCTTTTGAAGCACCTATAAATTTTAAATCTAAAGAAATAGTTACACATGGAGCATTTTCTGCAGCTCGATGTGCAGCTGTTCCCGCCCCTGCATCTATTAATGCAGACAAATAACCTCCATGAGTTATTCCCGCAGCATTTAAATGATTTTCATTAATTATAGATTTAAATTCGTATTCATTCTCTGAAATAGATCTAAATAAAAGACCTCCATTGTGTTTCATAAACCCGGGTTTAATACTTATTTGTTTAAATTCGTTGGTCATAATTTTTTATAATACAAAAGTTAAAATTAATAAAATAATTAAAATAATTATAAAAAAATAAAATACTGATTTTTGTAAAGATGCTTTTAAAAGCCAATCAAACATTTTTGTTTTCCTTTTGGTGGACCGCCCAGAACTCGAATCTGGAATCTCCCGGTTCGTAGCCGAGCGCCTTATCCAATTTGGCCAGCGGTCCTTAATTCATTTTTTTAAATATATTAAAGTTACTGTATTTTTTGATGTTTTAACAAATTTTGTCCAATTAAAATACAGCTTTACACAAAAAGATTAATTTCTGTGCTAAAATAACATTAAACATACTTTTAATAAGGTATATAAACCCTTTTAATATAATGAGCGAAAAATTATTTGTTCCTGATATTGGTGAATTTGAAAATGTTGAGGTTATAGAGATACTTGTAAAACCTGGTGATCAAATTAAAGAGAATGATCCAATAGTTACAATTGAAAGTGACAAATCAAGCGTTGAAATTCCTACAACATTAGCTGGAAAAGTAGAGAGTATAGATGTTAAAGTTGGTGATAAAGTTTCCAAAGGAGATTTATTGCTTAAATTGACATCATCAACAAAAACATCATCAGATATAACTCTTCCAAAAGATACAGAAAATATAATTAAGCAAGCTGAAGAAGCAATGGCTGAAAAAAAAGAGGAAAGAAAAATTATATCTGAACCTATAATTGAAAAAAAACAATCTACAATTCAAGTAGTCAGTGGGGCTGATGTTGATCCACTTGAAACTCAAGATTGGCTGGAGTCTTTATCTGCAGTTATTTCGAAAGATGGAAACCAAAGAGCTCATTTTTTAATTAAAGAACTAATTAATAAAGCTTATCGTGAAGGAGCGAATATTCCTTATACTCAAAATACACCATACATTAATACAATACCTCCTGAGGCTGAAGTAAAGTCTAGTGGCGATCAAAATATTGAAAGAAGAATTAGATCGTTAATCAGATGGAATGCAGCAGCAATGGTAGTTCGAGCAAATAAAAAACATCCTGAGCTTGGTGGACACATTGGTACATTTGCATCTGCTGCAACCTTATACGATGTTGGTATGAACCATTTTTGGAGAGCAAAAAATAATAAATTTGGTGGAGATTTAATTTATTTTCAAGGGCATAGTGCTCCAGGAATGTATGCAAGGGCATTCTTAGAAGGCAGATTAAATGAGAAACAATTAGATAGCTTTAGACAGGAGGTAAAGCCTGGAGGTCTATCGTCATATCCACACCCTTGGTTAATGCCAAAATTTTGGCAGTTCCCTACAGTATCGATGGGATTAGGTCCCATGCTTGCTATATATCAAGCTAGATATATGAAGTATTTAATCAATAGAGGTTTGATTAAAGATGAAGGAAGAAAAGTGTGGGCTTTTTTAGGTGATGGAGAAATGGATGAGCCAGAGTCGATGGGAGCAATTGGTCTAGCTGCAAGAGAGAATTTAGATAATTTAATTTTTGTAGTCAATTGCAATCTTCAAAGATTGGATGGTCCAGTAAGGGGTAATGGAAAAATTATTCAAGAGCTTGAAGGAAGTTTTAGGGGATCTGGGTGGAATGTAATAAAAGTTATTTGGGGATCATATTGGGACTCGTTACTTGCAAATGATAAAACTGGTCATTTAGTAAAAATTATGAATGAGACTGTAGATGGTGAATATCAGGCAATGAAAGCAAGAGATGGTGCTTATGTAAGAGAAAAATTTTTTGGAAAATATACTGAAGCATTAGAATTAGTTTCAAGCATGTCTGATAAAGATATTTGGAGATTAAATAGAGGTGGACACGATCCACATAAAGTTTTTGCTGCATACGATAAAGCAACTAAAAATCAAGGAAGCCCAACAGTAATTATCGCTAAAACTATCAAAGGTTATGGAATGGGAAAATCAGGTGAAAGCGTGAATACTACCCACCAAACTAAAAAATTAGATGTTGATGACTTGATGTATTACAGGGATCGATTTGATGTTCCTTTAACCGATGAACAAGTAAGAAATATAGAATATTTTAGGCCCGATGATAAGTCAACTGAGATGAAATACATTAAAGAAAGAAGAATTAAATTAGGTGGATTTTTACCCGAACGAACTACTTTTGCGAAACCAATTAAAGCACCAAATAAAGATATTTTTGATTTTATGAAAGTGTCTACTGGTAAAAAAGAAATGTCTACTACTATGGCACTTGTAAGAATGCTAACTAATTTATTAAGAGATAAAAATATATCTCCTAGATTGGTTCCAATTATTCCTGATGAAGCAAGAACTTTTGGTATGGAAGGTTTTTTCCAAAAAATTGGAATTTATGCACATGAAGGACAAAAATATGAACCTGAGGATGCAGCTCAATTAAGTTCCTATAGAGAGGATAAAAGTGGTCAAGTTTTAGAGGAAGGTATCAATGAAGCTGGTGCTATGTCTTCGTGGATTGCAGCAGCCACTGCATACACCAATCATGATATCGAAATGATTCCAATTTATATTTTTTATTCAATGTTTGGATTTCAAAGGACAGGAGATCTAGCTTGGGCAGCTGGAGATAGTCAGGCTAGAGGATTTTTAGTGGGCGCAACTGCTGGAAGAACAACACTAGCTGGGGAAGGTCTTCAACACCAGGATGGACATAGTCATTTAATTGCATCAACAATTCCAAATTGTGTTACCTACGATCCTACATTTCATTATGAATTAGCTGTCATTTTTCGAGAAGGCTTAAGAAGAATGCATGAGAAAAATGAGAATGTTTTTTATTATATTACAACAATGAATGAAAATTATTCTCATCCAGAAATGCCTAAAGATAAATATTGTGAAGAAGGTATTTTAAAGGGCATGTATAAAATAAAAGAATTTAATAAATACAAAAAAACTAAAATTCAACTTGTAGGATCAGGTACAATATTAAGAGAAATGATGTCAGCTGCAGAGATTTTACAAAACGATTATCAAATTGATAGTGAGATATGGAGCGTAACAAGTTTCAATGAACTAAGAAAAGATGGAATGGAAGTAGAAAGATATAATCTTTTGAACCCTGATAAAGAACCTAAAAAATCCTATGTTGAGCAATGTTTAGGTAAAACCGAGGGTCCAATTATGGCTGCATCTGATTATATGAGAATGAATTCAGATCAAATCAGACCTTATACCAATAAGAGCTTTTATTCATTAGGAACGGACGGTTTTGGAAGAAGTGATACAAGGAAAAATTTAAGAAAATTTTTTGAAGTAGATAAGGAACATTTGGTAGCTTATGGTTTAAGTATATTGGCAAAAGAGCAACTTATAACTTCTAAATATGCAAAAGATGCAATTAAGAAGTACAATATTGATAGTAGTAAACCAATGCCAACGAAATTATAAAATGTCAGAAATTGAGATTAAAGTACCTAATATTGGAGATTTTAAAGATGTTGAGGTTATCGAGGTATTGGTTGCTGAAGGTCAATCAATAAAAAAAAATGATCCTTTAGTAACAATAGAAAGTGATAAATCTAGCGTAGAAATACCATCAGATTTAGAGGGTAAAATTAAAAATTTAAAAATCAAAATAGGGGATAAAGTTTCCGAGGGTGACCTGATTTTAACTCTAGAAAGTACTTCAGAAGTTAAAAGGCAAGAAGTTATTGAAAAACCAGAAGCTGAAAAAAAGTTTGAAAACATTAAAGTAACACAACCTAAAATCAGACAAAAAAATGTTACTACAAATAATGTTCGAGATGTTTCTTCTGCAAGTCCAAAAACTAGAAAATTCGCAAGAGAACTTGGTGTAGATATTAATCAAGTAGCTGGGAGTGAGAAAGACGGTAGAGTTGTTGAAGATGATATTAAAAAATTTGTTTCATATAATTCAAAAAATAATTTTATGGTTAAAGATAGTAAACCAGATAAAATTAAAAATGAATTTGAACATTCTGATTTTGGTGAAATAGAAATTAAAGATATACCAAGAGTTAAAAAATTATCTTCAAAATATCTCTCAAACTCATGGACAACAATCCCTCATGTTACAAATCATGATGAAGCTGATATAACAGAAATGGAAAGCTTTAGAACTTCATTAACAGATGTGTATACAGGGGAAAAAATTAAAATTACAACTCTAGCATTTATAATAAAAGCCTTAGTTGCATCATTAAAAAAATTTCCTAGTTTTAACTCTTCTATAGACGAAATTGAAACAGGAAAAATGACTTTAAAAAAATATTACCATATAGGTATAGCAGTTGATACTCCCAATGGATTGATGGTTCCAAAAATAAGGAATGCAAATAACAAAAAAATTTCTCTAATAAGCAAAGAACTAAAAGATGTAAGTGAACTTTGTAGAAATTTGAAAATAGATAAAAAAGAATTATTTGGTGGTTCGATGACTATTACAAGTTTAGGTGGTATTGGAGGATCATTTTTTACCCCTATAATTAATTATCCTGAAGTAGCTATATTAGGAGTAGGTAGATCTGAAAAAAAAAAAATTTTTAAGAATGGAAAGTTTCAAACTAGAACTATGTTGCCAATTTCTATGTCTTATGATCATAGAATTATTGATGGTGCTGAAGCAGCAAGGTTTAATAATGATCTAAAAGAAAATTTGGGTAAAAATTTTGCTTATAAACTCGCTATCTAATTAAAAATGTCTAAATCTATATCATTATTTAGTGCTCTATTGTGCACTTTCATTTGGGGGACAACTTTTATTGCTCAAGATACAGGCATGGACAATATTGGTCCTTTTACTTTTAATGCCGTGAGGTTTTTTGTTGGTTTTTTAGCCATAACTCCATTTATGTTTTTATTTGAATTAAAAAAATTTAAATCAGAATTTAAATTAGATAAAAAACCTTTCATAATTTATTCATTATTAATAGGAATTTCATTATTTTTAGGCTCCGCACTACAGCAAGTCGCTTTGCTATATACAGATGTTGCAAATGCTGCCTTCTTTACAATTTTTTATGTACCCATGGTACCAATTATCATTTTTTTGTTTGCTAAAAAATCAATGCATTGGAGCGTTTGGCCTTCAGTAGTTCTATGCCTGATTGGAGGATATTTATTAACAAATTTTCATGACGCAACAGTAAGATTAGGAGATACTTTAGTTGTTCTCGGGGCTTTATTTTGGAGTACTCATATAATTTTTACTGGAATCATTATAACTAAATATAATCTTCCACTTACCTTAGGAGCAGCGCAGACTTTAATTGTAGCTATTTTTTCATTTATAATTGGAATTATTTATGAAGAGTTTATTTTAAATAATATTTTAATGGAAATTTATTCAATTTTATACGCTGGTATATTATCTGGTGGATTTGCATTTGTATTACAAATTTATGCACAAAGAAATATTACACCTGCACCAGCAGCTATTATTTTTTCACTTGAAGGAGTATTTGCCACAATAGCTGCTTGGTTTATTTTAGATCAAATTCTAGATATTAATAATTTACTTGGATGCTTTTTTATTCTATGTGGAGTTCTCTTATCTCAATTACTACCTTTAATTAAAAAAAAATATAATTAATAAATTAAACTAAACAAAATTAAGGCAATTATAATTCTATAAATTACAAAGGCGTTCATTGAAAATTTATTTATATAAATTAAAAAGAATTTAACTGTTAGGAAAGAAAAAATAAAAGAAGCAATAATTGCGGTAAATATTAAGTAATTTATATCAATTGATTGTTCAAGGACATCTTTTAAGCTTAATACACTGGCTCCAGTCAATGCTGGGATAGAAAGTAAAAAAGATATTTTACTTGAGTCTACTCTATTGAATTTTAAAATTCTTGCAGCTGTGATGGTAATTCCTGCCCTACTGACTCCAGGTAAGAGAGATAAAATTTGAAAAATACCTATAAATATAATTGACTGGAAGTTTAAGTTTGTAGATATCTTTTTGTCAAATCGACTTTTATCTGAAATATATAATGCGATCGCAAATATTAAAGTAGTCCATGCAATGACTTCTAAATTTCTTAACTGATAAATTAAATTTGTGCTATAAAGTAAATAACCAACAATTATTAATGGAATAGATCCCAATACAATTAAATTTAAAATTCTTTTATTTTTTCTGATATCAAATAAATCATCTCTAAAAAAATAAATTATTGCTATAAGCGATCCTAGATGAAGGCTGACATCAATAAGTAGAGAATTAGATTTAAACTCATATAAAGTAGAAACCAAAATTAAATGAGCAGATGAACTAATAGGAAGAAATTCTGATATTCCTTGAATTGCAGAGAGAATTAATATTTCTATAATATTTTGAAGCATCGAGTCTTCGTAGCTTAAAAAAATGGCATTTCAAACAATTCGATTTTTTCATACTTGATATGCAATTTTTGAAATACTTATATTTTAAGCTATTTATTTCAATTAAAAGGTCATAATAGTTGACCTAAATAATACTTTCACTAATAAAAACAATGTATAATTTGCCTAAAAAATAAAAAAATATGTCTAGTAAAATGTTAAAATTTGTTGAGATAGGTCAACAAACTCCACCTAAAAGAGAAGTTGATAATAGAAAAGACGATTTTAACGAAATTTATGATGAATTTTTAACTCAAAAAGCTCAAGAGCAATCAAGTAGATGTTCGCAGTGTGGAGTTCCATTTTGCCAGGTTCATTGTCCTTTAAGTAACAATATACCTGATTGGTTAAAACTTACTGCAGAGGGAAGATTAAAAGAAGCATATGAATTGTCTCAAAGCACCAACAATATGCCAGAAGTATGTGGAAGAATATGTCCTCAAGATAGATTATGTGAAGGAAATTGCGTCATCGAGCAGTCCGGTCATGGAACAGTTACAATTGGTTCGATGGAAAAATATATTACTGATAACGCTTGGGAACAAGGTTGGGTTAAACCAATATCAGTAAAGTTTGAGAAAGATCAAAGTGTTGGAATTATAGGAGCAGGACCAGCTGGTTTAGCAGCTGCAGAACAATTAAGAAAAGATGGATACAAGATTACCATTTATGATCGTTATGATAGAGCTGGAGGACTTTTAATTTATGGAATACCAAATTTTAAATTAGAAAAACATGTGGTTGAAAGAAGAACAAAACTTTTAAAAGAGGGTGGAATTGAATTTATTCAAAATTTTGAAGTTGGTAAAGATGCAACTTTAGAACAACTCAGAAAGAAACATGATGCAATACTTATCGCCACAGGAGTTTATAAACCAAGAGAAGTTGATTTACCAGGAAATGATTTGGACAATATTTTTCCTGCAATGGAATTTTTAACAGCTTCAAATAAAAAAGGATTAGGAGATAAAGTCGAATTATTCGATAAGGGAATTTTAAATGCTGAAGGTAAAGATGTTGTTGTAATTGGTGGAGGTGATACAGCAATGGATTGTGTAAGAACATCTGTTAGACAAAAAGCAAAATCAGTAAAGTGTTTATACAGAAGAGATAAAGAAAATATGCCAGGCTCATCAAGAGAAGTTGCAAATGCAGAAGAAGAAGGTGTGGAATTTGTATGGTTATCAAGTCCGAAAGAATTCAAAGGTAAAAACAAAATTGAGAATTTAGTTGTTGATCAAATTCAATTAGGAGAGCCTGATGAGTCAGGGAGAAGAAGACCTGAGATTCAAGAAGGTTCTGAATTTGAAATTAAGGCTGACATGGTCATTAAAGCACTTGGTTTTGATCCCGAAGATTTACCAAACTTGTTTGATTCAAAAGAACTTCAAGTAACTAAATGGGGAACAATCAAAACAGATTTTGACACAATGGAAACAAATTTAAAGGGAGTGTTTGCTGCTGGAGATATAGTCAGGGGAGCTTCACTTGTTGTATGGGCTATTAAAGATGGAAGAGAGGCAGCTGCTTCAATGAAAAATTATCTACAAGAACTAGAAATTAAAAAGACAAAAGTTGCATAATGAAAAATTACAAAAAAAACATAGAACTTCTGACAAAAAATTATGTTTATTCAAAGGAAATGGAGCATGATGCATGTGGGGTTGGAGTAATAGTTTCTACAGAGGGTAAAAAATCTCGAGAAATTGTAGAGCATGGAATAGAAGCACTTAAAGCTGTTTGGCACAGAGGCGCTGTTGATGCAGATGGTAAAACTGGAGATGGAGCAGGAATCCATGTTGAGATACCTAAAGATTTTTTTATAGAGAAAATTGAGGTTACAGGACATGATTATGACAACGCTGAAATATGTGTTGGTATGATATTTTTGCCAAGAAATGATTATTCAGCCCAAGAAAGCTGCAAAACAATTGTAGAGAGCGAACTAACTAAAAATAATTTTAGTATTTATGGGTGGAGACAGGTCCCTGTAAATCCAAAAATTTTAGGACAGAAAGCTCTTCAAACTATGCCTGAAATTATTCAGGTATTATTTAAATCAAATGATCAAAATTTACTTGATAAAAATCTAGAGAGAAAAATTTATGAGACTAGAAAAAAAATTGAGAAAAAAGCTTTTCAATTATCTTTAAATAATTTTTATATTTGTTCTATTAGTTCTAAGTCAATTATCTATAAAGGTTTATACCTTGCTGAAGCAATTTCGGATTTTTATTTGGATTTGAAAGATAAAAGATTCATATCTAGATACGCTATTTTTCATCAAAGGTTTTCTACCAATACTGCTCCTAGCTGGAGTTTGGCTCAACCATTCCGTGCGATTGCTCATAATGGTGAAATAAATACATACAAAGGAAATAAAAATTGGATGAAAGTTCACGAGCAAGAAATGAGCAGTCCTTTATTTGATAATGTTGAAAATTTAAAACCTGTTATACAAAAAGGCGTCTCTGACTCAGCGGCACTTGATAATGTTTTTGAACTATTAAATAAATCAGGACAATCAGCTCCATTAGCCAAACTAATGTTAGTACCTGATGCATGGTCAAAAAAAAACAAGACATTACCAAAAAATCATCAACAATTATTTAATTTTTTAAATAGCACAATGGAACCATGGGATGGACCTGCCGCTATAGCTGCAACTGATAATGAATGGGTTATTGCAGCAAATGATAGAAATGGTTTAAGACCATTAAGATATGCAATTACAAAAGATAAAATGTTGTTTGCTGGATCAGAGACAGGCATGATAGAATTAAATGAAAAGAAAATTTTATCAAAAGGTAGATTAGGACCAGGTGAAATTTTAGGTGTTAGAATTGAAAAAGGCAAGGTATTTTCAAATACTGAAATAAAGAATTATTTAGCTAAAGAATTTAAACACTTTAATTCTCAAATTGTCGATCTTGATGAAAAATTAATCATATCTAATGAAAAAAATATTTTTGAAAGCGAAGCTCTAAGAAGAAGACAATATGCTTTTGGAATTAGTTTAGAGGATTTAGAGTTAATTTTACACCCAATGGCCGAAGAAGCAAAAGAAGCAACTGGTTCAATGGGAGATGATACGCCACTTGCAGTATTATCGGATAAATATAGACCACTCTATCATTTTTTCAGACAAAATTTTAGCCAGGTAACAAACCCACCTATAGATTCGCTTCGAGAAAATAAAGTTATGAGTCTTAAAACTCGTTTTGGAAATCTAGGTAATATTTTAGATTTTGATACTTTAACAAAAGAAAATATTTACGTTCTTAATAGTCCGATTTTATCTAATTCTCAATTTGAGAAATTTATTAATTTTTTTGGAAAAAATTCTGTAATGATCGATTGCAGCTTTTCAAAAGATGAAAGTTTGTCCGATGCAATTAATAGAATTCAAAAAGAAGCCGAAATAGCTGTAAGACAAGGAGTAACTCAATTAATTCTTAGTGACAAAGAGATATCTGATCAGAAACTACCTATACCAATGCTTTTATGTGTTGGATCTATAAACACTTTTTTAATTAATAAAAAATTAAGAGGTTATGTTTCGATAAATGTTCAATCAGGAGAGGCGATGGATACACACTCATTTGCTACATTAATTGGTGTAGGTGCTACTACTGTTAACCCTTACTTAGCTTTTGATAGTTTGTACCAAAGATTTTCAAAAAAACTATTTGGTCAATTTAGTTTTGATGATTGTGTGGAGAGATACATAAAGTCTGTTAATGCAGGACTATTAAAAATAATGTCAAAAATGGGTATATCAGTTTTAAGTTCTTATAGAGGTGGTTGTAATTTTGAAACTGTTGGATTAAGCAGAACTGTAGTTGATGATTATTTTCCTGGTGTTACTTCAAAAATCTCTGGAATTGGCTTAACTGGAATAGAAAAAAAGATTAGAGAAATTCATAAAGAGGCTTTTGAGAGTTCAGAAACAGTTCTTCCAATTGGTGGTATTTATAGATACAGAAAAAATGGTGAAACTCATCAATATCAAGGAAGATTAATTCATTTACTGCAAAGTGCAGTTGGGTCGAACTCATATGATGCATATAAAAAATATGCTGAAGGTATTTATAATTTGCCTCCTATAAATTTAAGAGATTTAATTGACTTTAGAAAAAAGAAATTAGGTCCTTCAATAGATTTAAGTGAAGTTGAACCAATTCAAAATATATTAAAAAGATTTGGAAGCGGTAGTATGTCTCATGGTGCATTATCTAAAGAAGCTCATGAAACTTTAGCAATAGGAATGAATAGAATAAAAGGAGCCTCTTGTAGTGGAGAAGGTGGTGAAGATGAAAAAAGATTTAAAGTGATGCAAAGTGGCGATAGTGCAAACTCAAGAGTAAAACAAATTGCTTCTGCAAGATTTGGAGTCACCATCAATTATTTGAACAATTGTAATGAAATTGAAATAAAAATTGCTCAAGGAGCAAAACCAGGTGAAGGAGGTCAACTACCTGGTTTCAAGGTAACAGATGAAATTGCAAAATTAAGACATTCAACTCCAGGAGTTACTCTAATATCTCCACCTCCTCACCACGATATTTATTCAATAGAAGATTTAGCTCAATTAATTTATGACTTAAAACAGATAAATCCAAAAGCTCGTATAGGGGTAAAATTGGTTGCATCATCGGGTGTAGGAACAATTGCAGCAGGGGTAGCCAAAGCTGAAGCTGATATAATATTAATTTCAGGTCACAATGGTGGAACTGGCGCCACGCCACAAACAAGTGTTAAGTATGTTGGAATACCTTGGGAGATGGGTCTAACTGAGGCAAACCAAGTCTTAACATTAAATAATCTTAGACACAAAGTAACTTTGAGAACTGATGGTGGAATTAAAACTGGAAGAGATGTTGTAATTGCTGCAATGATGGGAGCAGAGGAGTATGGTGTTGCAACAACAGCTTTGGTAGCTATGGGCTGTATCATGGTAAGACAATGTCATTCAAACACATGTCCGGTTGGAGTGTGTACTCAGGATGAAAAATTAAGAGAAAAATTTACTGGGACACCTGATAAAGTAGTAAACTTGTTCACTTTTATCGCCTCAGAAGTTAGAGAAATATTAGCTGAACTTGGTTTTAAATCACTTAATGAAATAATTGGAAGAACTGATTTGTTAATGCAAGTCAATAAAGCCTCTCCTAATTTAGATGACTTAGATTTAAACCCATTGTTTGTTCAAGCAGATCCAGGGGACAATAAAAGATATTGCGAGAGCACAGAAATAAATAAAGTTCCTGATACTTTAGATCAGGAAATTTGGCCAGAAATAGAAACAGCATTGGATAATTCGCAAAAAATTGAAAAAGAATATTCAATTAAAAATACAAATAGAGCAGTAGGAACTAGAATTTCACACCATCTATATAAAAAATATGGATATGAGAAGTTAGATGAAAATTTTTTAACTTTAAATTTTAAAGGATCAGCAGGACAATCTTTTGGTGCTTTCTCTACAAAAGGATTAAAGCTAGTACTTAAAGGAGATGCTAATGATTATGTTGGAAAAGGTCTGTCAGGTGCAACTATAGCAATAAAACTTTCAGATGAGAGTAATTTAATTTCAAATGAAAATACTATTATTGGTAATACTGTTTTGTACGGAGCCACATCAGGTAAACTTTTTGCAGCAGGTCTAGCAGGAGATAGATTTGCGGTAAGAAACTCAGGTGCAACAACAGTTATAGAAGGGTGTGATTCAAATGGTTGTGAGTACATGACTGGTGGAACAGTTGTAATATTAGGAAATGTTGGCGATAACTTTGCAGCAGGAATGACCGGAGGTATGGCATTTATTTATGATAAAAAACAACAATTTGAAAAAAAAGTAAATCCTGAATCAGTTGTATGGCAAAATGTAGAAACAGATTACTGGAAAGAATTTTTAAAAAATTTAATCAATCAGCATCTCAAAGAAACAGGATCAGACTTGTCTAAAAAATTAATAGAAAGTTTTGATAATGAAATTAATAATTTTATTCAAGTATGTCCGAAAGAAATGTTAGATAAATTAAAAAATCCTATAACATTAAAAAAACAAGTTAAAAAAGTTAGTTAAATTAACAAATTAAGCTCTTTCAAAATTACCTTTAACCTTTTTTTACTTGATAAACTATGATCGCCTTTCTTAATAATATTTAATTTTTTTTTTGCTTTTGGAAACAATTTTAAAATCTTTCTTGAATAGGAAACAGGGACTACTTCATCTTTTTCACCATGCACCATTGTTACTTTAATATTTGAATTAATTTTCTTATTTAAAACTTTGTTTTTTCTCCCATCTTTTATTAGCTGAAGTGAAATTGGATATTCATAATTTCCATGTTTTAAATGGTAAATACCCTTTCTTATTGTTTCGTCTTTCATTTTTTTAGTAAATTTTTTCCACATTAAGTTTTCTAAAAATTCAGGAGCAGCTCCTATCCCCAAAAATCCCTTAATTTGTTTTCTAAAAATTTTAAATTGATTAAGAGAAATCCATGCTCCCATACTTGAACCAATTAATATAAAGTCTTTTCTTTTTACATATTTTTTTATTAGAATAGACGTCTCTTTACTCCATTTTGAAATATTTCCATTTATAAATTTACCTGAAGATTTTCCATGTCCGGAGTATTCAAGTGCTAAAAAACTTACCTTATTTTTCTTGGCAAACTTTACAAATGCATTTGGTTTTTCCCCTTCAAGGTCTGACATAAAACCGTGTAAAAAAACTATAAAAGAACTATTTTTAAAAATTTTGGCAATATGTCTGATTTTCTTTGTATTTGATATTTTATGAAATCTGAAATTTACCATAATCGTTTATAAGTTTTGTCTATTAATATATAATCATATCAAATGTCATCTGATTTAAAAGTTTTACAAGTAATACCAAAATTAGGTTATGGTGGAGCTGAAACAGGCTGTTTTGACATCGCTCATTACTTACCCGAAAACAATTGTAAATCTTTTATAGTTACAAGTGGTGGTGATTTACTAAAATTTATAGATAAAAAAAAAGTAAAAGTATTTTGGTTGCCAGTAAATAGCAAAAACCCACTATTAATTTTAATAAATGCAATAATTTTAATTGGTATAATTTTAATTAATAATATCTCTATAGTCCATGCAAGGAGTAGAGCTCCAGCCTGGTCATGTTTATTAGCAACGAAACTAACTGGTAGAAAATTTGTTACAACATTTCATGGAACATACAATTTTAAAAATAATTTAAAAAAATTTTATAATTCTATTATGACAAGATCTGATTTAATAATTGCAGGCTCTAATTTTATATTTTCACATATTAAACAAAATTATTCTAAATATCTAAATGATAAGAAAAAATTGTTAGTTATTTTTAGAGGTATTAATGTTGATTATTTTGATCCAACAACAAAATTTGAGTCTGATGAAAAAAAATTATTAACAACATGGAATATGGAAAAAGATAAAAAAATTATTCTTTTGCCAGGAAGATTAACATCTTGGAAAGGACAAGAAGTTTTTATTGAAGCAGTTAATTTAGTTAATATAGAATTGGGTTACGAAGCATTTTATGCTGTTATTCTGGGTAGTGACCAAGGTAGAGATTTATATAAGAAAAAGTTAATTAGACTTTCAGAACAATATAGGTTGTCAAAGCAAATTAAATTTATAGATCACTGTAAGGATATGGCTTTAGCTTATAAGCTGTCAGATATTGTAGTTTCAGCCTCAACGGAGCCTGAAGCTTTTGGAAGAGTTGCTGTTGAAGCACAATCAATGGAGACACCAATTGTTGCAAGTAATATTGGTGGCTCAAATGAAACAATTATAGATGAAAAGACAGGTTTTTTATATGAAGCAGGAAATGCTAAATCCTTAAGTAAAAAAATTTTAAAACTTCTTTTTTTAGATGAAACACTATTAAAATCAATTGGTACCGAAGGGAGAAAAAACATAGTTCAAAAATTTAATGTTGAAAAAATGTGTTTTTCTACATATTCAGAGTATAAAAGATTATTAAATTAAATGCCAATAATTACACTACCAGACGGAAACAATATTGATTTTCCTAATAAGGTTACTGGAATGGAAGTAGCTGAAAAAATTAGCAAATCATTAGCTAAACAAGCGATGGTCATAAGTGTTGATGGTGATTTAAAAGATTTAGATTTTTTAATAGAAAAAGATTGTTCAATTAAAATTTTTACTTCAAAAAATCCTGAGGGCCTAGAAACAATAAGACATGATACAGCTCATATATTAGCTATGGCTGTTCAAGAATTGTTTCCCGGAACACAAGTAACTATAGGGCCAGTTATTGAAAACGGTTTTTATTATGATTTTGCAAGAAAAGAACCTTTTACGGAAGATGATTTACAAAATATTGAAAATAAGATGAAAGAAATTGTGGATAGAAATGAAATCACAAAAAGAGAAGTTTGGGAGAGAAATAAAGCTATTTCACATTTTAAAGAAAAAGGAGAAACTTATAAAGCGGAATTAATTGAAGCAATTCCAGAAAATGAGGATGTATCGATTTATTTTCATGGTGAGTGGCATGATCTTTGCAGGGGACCACATCTTGCTTCAACAGGTAAAATTGGAAAATTCTTTAAACTTACTAAAGTCTCAGGAGCGTATTGGAGAGGTGACTCTAAAAATGAAATGTTGCAAAGAATATACGGTACAAGCTGGGCAACTCAAAAAGATTTAGATGATTATTTGAGAAGAATTGAAGAAGCTGAAAAAAGAGATCATAGAAAACTTGGAAAAGAAATGGACCTATTTCATTTTAGAGAAGAAAGTCCCGGATCAGTATTTTGGCATGAAAAAGGATGGGCCCTATTTCAGAAATTAATTAACTATATGAGAAGTAGACAAGATGCAGCTGGTTATAAAGAGGTAAATACACCAGAAATATTAGACAGACAATTATGGGAAAAATCTGGGCATTGGGAAAAATATGGAGAAAATATGTATACCTCAGAAACACCAGATGAAAAAGTATTTGCAATTAAACCGATGAACTGCCCTGGTCATATCCAAGTATTTAATCAGGGATTAAAAAGTTACAGGGATCTACCTTTACGTATTGCAGAATTTGGAAAAGTACATCGGTATGAACCATCTGGAGCCTTACATGGATTATTAAGGGTAAGAGCGTTCACCCAAGATGATGCACATATATTTTGTTCTGAAGATCAAATTACTAGTGAATGTTTAGAGGTAACTAATTTAATTCTAGATATTTATAAAGATTTAGGCTTCGAAAATGTAATTCTTAAATACGCTGATAGACCAGAGGTAAGAGTTGGTGATGATAAAATTTGGGATAAAGCAGAGGCTTCCTTGCTTGAAGCAGTAAAAGCTTCCAAATTAGAATATAGTATTAATAAGGGTGAGGGAGCATTTTATGGTCCAAAAATTGAATTTGTTTTAAGAGATGCAATTGGTAGAGATTGGCAATGTGGAACTTTACAGGTTGATTTAAACTTACCTGGAAGATTAGATGCGTCATATGTTGATAAAGATGGAACTAAAAAAGTTCCTGTTATGTTGCATAGAGCGTTATTTGGTTCATTAGAAAGATTTGTTGGAATTCTAATTGAAAACTACGCAGGTAAGTTTCCATTTTGGTTGTCTCCCTTGCAGACAATAGTAATTCCTATCTCAGAAGAATTTAATGATTATGCTGTCGATGTATCAAATAAAATTAAAAATTCAGGTATAAGTTCTGCAGTAGATTTAAAAAATCATAATTTAAATTATAAAATAAGAGATCATTCCTTAGCAAAAATACCGCTTTTATTAATTTGTGGTAAAAAAGAAGTTGACTCCAATTCTGTAACGATTAGAAGATTAGACTCTAATAAACAAGAAAATATGGGTATAGATCAATTCTTAAAAAAATTTTCTGCTGTAAACAGAGCATCCTCAAATTAAGTGGTAGATTTTAAACAAAATTACTTTCAAAGAAGAACTAAAGATAAGGGTCCGAGGTCAAACAACAGAATCTCTTCTCCAGATGTGCAAGTTATAGGAAGTGAGGGTGATAATCTTGGTATAATGAATACTAATGAAGCAATTTCTTTGGCAAAAAGCCAAGGTTTAGATTTAATTGAAATAGCTGCTAATGCAAACCCACCTGTTTGTAAGATTATGGATATGGGTAAGTTTAAATATGATGCTCAAAAAAAAGCAAATCTTGCAAAAAAGAAACAAAAAATTGTTTCATTAAAAGAAATTAAAATGAGACCTGTTACAGAAACTCATGATTATGAATTTAAAGTTAAAAATGCTAAAAAATTTATAGCTAAAGGAGACAAGGTAAAATTTACCATAAGATTTAAAGGTAGAGAGCTTCAGCATTCTCATCTAGGAAATGAGCTAATGGTAAAGATTAAAGAAGATATGAAAGATATTGGCAAGGTAGAATTGCACCCTAAGTTTGATGGAAAGCAAATGATCATGGTAATTCAGCCTTTATAAGCTTTAATAGAGGTTGTAAAATTATATCTTTCTTTGTATAAGTCCGCAGAATTATGCCAAAATTAAAAACAAAAAGCTCAGCAAAAAAAAGATTTAAAATATCTGCTAAAGGTAAAGTTATTTCTGCTCAAGCAGGTAAAAGACATGGCATGATTAAAAGAACGAATTCACAAATAAGAAAACTAAGAGGCACAACAACATTGTCCAAACAAGATGGAAAAATTGTTAAATCATATATGCCTTACAGTTTAAGAGGTTAATAATGGCAAGAGTTAAAAGAGGCGTTACCAGTAAAGCTAAACATAAAAAAGTTCTAAAAGCTGTAAAAGGCCAATGGGGCAGAAGAAAAAATACAATCAGAGTTGCTAAGCAGTCAATGGAAAAATCCATGCAATATGCTTACAGAGATAGAAGAAATAAAAAAAGAGATTTTAAATCATTGTGGATACAAAGAATCAATGCCGGTGTAAGATCAGAGGGTTTAACTTATTCAAAATTTATCAATGGTTTAAGCAAATGTGGTATTGCAATAGATAGAAAAATTCTTGCTGAAATTGCTTATGATAGCCCAGAAGCTTTCAAAACAATTGTACAAAAAGCTCAATCCGCTTTAAATTAATCTTCGCTATTGTTTTTATTTCTCAAGGAAATAATCTACCAATATGTCAGACATAAAAAATATTAGAGATCAATTTGTATCAAAGCTTAAAAATGATTTAAGCTTGGAGGAAATCAATATAATCAAAACAGAATTATTTGGTAAAAATGGTCAAATATCTTCTCTATTCAAAACAATTGGATCGATACCAGAAATAGAAAGAAAAAAATTCGCATCAGATTTAAATCAAGTGAAAGATGAACTTCAGAACTTGATAACAAATAAAATTAATGAGATTGATGGAAAAAAAATAAATGAAAAATTAGAGAAAGAAAAAATTGATATATCTTTGCCTGAAAGACCATTTGTTAGAGGTAAAGTTCATCCAGTTTCACAAACTATAGATGAAATTTCTTCAATTTTTTCTGAAATAGGATTCAGTGTTGAGGAAGGTCCTGACGTTGAAAATGAATATAATAACTTTACAGCTTTAAATACACCCGACAACCATCCAGCAAGAGATATGCATGACACTTTTTATTTAGATGAAAATAAGAAATTCTTATTAAGAACACACACATCACCTGTTCAAATTAGAACTATGTTGAAAGATAAACCTCCTTTTAAAATTATCGCACCAGGTAGAACTTATAGATCTGATAGTGATCAAACACATTCACCTATGTTTCATCAGGTAGAAGGTCTTCATATAGATAAAAATATTAATATGGGTCATTTAAAAGGATGTTTGAAATATTTCATTAAAGAGTTTTTTGAAGTTGAGAAAATTAAAATGAGATTTAGACCAAGCCATTTTCCTTTTACAGAACCATCAGCAGAAGTAGATATTGGTTACGAAATAAAAGATGGAAAAATTATTATAGGAGAGGGAGATCACTGGCTTGAAATATTAGGATGTGGAATGGTTCATCCAAATGTTTTAAAAAATGTAAAAGTAAATCCTGCTAAATATCAAGGATATGCATTTGGGATTGGAATAGACCGATTGGCGATGTTAAAATATGGAATTAATGATTTAAGAGCTTTTTTTGATTGTGATTACAGATGGTTAAATCATTTTGGATTTGACCCACTTGATGTTCCAACAAATTATAGAGGTCTGAGTCGATGAAGATAACATTTGACTGGTTAAAGGATCACTTAACTGTAAACTCAAATGAAGCGAGTTTGCTTGAAAAACTAACAGATATTGGTCTTGAAGTTGAAAGTGTAGAGAATTTATCCGAGGGTTTAGATTTATTTAAAATTGCAAAAATAGTAAAAACTGAAAAACACCCTAATGCTGATCGATTAAAAGTTTGTGACGTAGACATAGGTAAAAAGGAGATTAAAAAAGTAGTATGCGGTGCACCAAACGCAAGAGATGGTTTAATTACCGTTTACGCTCCTCCAGGTGCAATAATACCAAAAAATAAAACTAAATTAGTTGTTGCTAAAATAAGGGATGTAACATCTTATGGAATGCTTTGTTCTGAGTCAGAATTAAATTTATCTGAGGAAAGTGATGGAATAACAGAACTTCCGTTTTCAAAATATAATAAAAGTATAGGAAAAAGTTTTTTTACTCAAACTAACTCTAATTTAATCGATCTATCTATCACACCAAATAGACCAGACTGTCTTGGTGTTAGAGGAATAGCAAGAGATTTAGCAGCTTCAGGCTTTGGTAAATTAAAACAGGAAAAAAATAAAAAAATAAATTCAAAAAAACCCCAAACAATTAAAGTAAAGATTACAAATGAAAAAAATCAGGGATGTTTTTCTTTTGGAAGTTGTCTCCTCACAAATGTAAAAAATGTAGAAAGTCCAAAATGGTTAAAAGACAAATTAATTTCAATAGGTCAAAAACCTATTTCAGCAATTGTAGATATTACAAATTATGTAATGATCGATATTAATCGTCCATTACATGCTTACGATGCAGATAAAATTGAAAAAGGAATAATTGTTAGAAATTCAAAATCTGGAGAAAAGTTCACCGCACTTGATAATAAAAATTATAAACTAGAAGACGGCATGTGTGTAATTAGTGACGACAAAGGTGTTTTAGGACTTGGTGGTATTATTGGAGGAACAAGATCTGGTACTGAGATTGATACAAAAAATGTTTTAATCGAGTCAGCCTATTTTGATCCAAGATCAATAAGAAGCACAGCTAAAAGATTAAATATTGATTCAGATGCAAAATTTAGATTTGAGAGAGGTATTGATCAATTATCTATTGAAGAAGGATTAAAAAAAGCAGCTTTTTTAATTAAAGAAATTTGTGGTGGTGAAATTAGTAAAATAGATGTTCAAAAAATTTATAAATTTAAAAATAAGATTATTAAATTTGACCCAAATTCATTTGAGAAAGTAACTGGTTTTAAAATTTCGACAAAAGATATGTTATACATTTTAGATAAACTTGGTTTCCAATGTAAAAAAGATAAAAAAGCTCTCAAATTAACTATACCTTCTTGGAGACCAGATATTTCTCAAGAAATAGATATAGTAGAGGAATTAGTGAGGATATCTGGATATGACAAAATAAAAATTGAAGAACCAATTAAAGAAAGAAAAAAATCTACTTTAACACAAACACAAAAATTATTTCATTTTCTTCAAAGGTCTATTGCTTCAAAGGGCTATTTAGAAGCTATTACTTGGTCTTTTACTGATGCAAAATATAATGATCATTTTAAAGGCCAAAATAAAGAATTAAAAATTGTTAATCCTATAAGTTCAGAATTAAGTGTTTTGAGAAATTCTATATTTTCTAATTTAATTATGTATATGAGAAAAAATATAGATAGAGGTATTAAAGATTTGTCTATTTTTGAAATAGGACCAATATTTTATGGAACGCAACCTGGTCAGCAAAGTACAGTGGTTTCTGGATTGGTAGCTGGAAAAAAATCACGTCTTTCATGGTTAGAAAAAGACAGAAATGTAGATGTTTTTGATATTAAAAGAGATGTTGTCCAAACATTAGTGGAAGCTGGTTATGACTCTGAAAAATTTTTTGTTGATGATGAAACACCGGCTTATTACCACCCAGGTAAGTCAGGAAGGTTATTTTTAAATAGGGATGAAGAAAGCGTAGCTGCTTTTTTTGGAGAAATTCATCCAAATATTATTAAACAAACTGATTTGAAAACAGAGTCCTTAGTTGGGTTTGAAATATTTCTTGATAACCTAAAATTATCAAACAAATCTTTAAAAGATCAAAAGACCAAATATTCTGTTTCAGATTATCAAAAATCTGAGAGAGATTTTGCTTTTATAGTTGATAAAAAAATCAATGTTCAAGATTTAGTAAGTGTAGTTGCTAATGTAGATAAAAATTTAATATCAAATATCAAAGTTTTTGATATTTATGAAGGTGAGAATATTCCAGAAAATCATAAATCGATTGCAATAAATGTTACTATCCAATCACAAGAAAAAACTTTAGACGTTTCTGATTTAGATAAAATTAATAAATTAATTATAAAAACAGTCGAAAATAAAACTGGCGCAAAAATTCGTTCCTAAAGCCAATGAGTTTAATTGATAACATAAGAAATTTTGCTATTATTGCACATATTGATCATGGAAAATCTACGATTGCAGATAGAATAATACATAGTTGTGGTGGATTGAGTGAAAGAGAGATGAAAGCTCAAGTTTTAGATTCAATGGATATTGAGCGTGAAAGAGGAATCACAATTAAAGCACAGACAGTAAAATTGAATTATAAAGCTAAAGATGGAAAAAAGTATATTTTAAATATTATAGATACTCCAGGTCACGTAGATTTCAGTTACGAGGTCAGTAGATCGTTATATGCATGTGAAGGTTCAATTTTGATTGTAGATAGTACGCAAGGAGTTGAAGCTCAAACACTTGCAAATGTTTACCAAGCAATGGATATAAACCATGAAATAGTTCCAGTTTTAAACAAAGTTGACTTACCTGCTTCTGATTTAGACAGAACAAAAAAACAAATTGAAGAAGTAATAGGTATTGATACTGAAAATGCCATCCCCTGTTCTGGAAAAACAGGTGAAGGAATACAAGATATTTTAGAACAAATTATAACTACTTTGCCTGCACCGAAAGGAGAAAGTTCTTCAGATTTAAAATGTCTATTAGTAGATAGCTGGTACGATACTTATTTAGGTGTTGTTATATTAGTTAGAGTTATTGATGGAAAACTTTCAAAACATATGAAGATTAAAATGATGTCTACAAATCAAGAGTATATTGTAGAAAAAGTTGGTGTTTTTACTCCTAAACCAGTTGATATTAATGAATTAAAAACAGGAGAAATTGGATTTATTACAACAGGGATAAAAGTTTTATCAGAAACAAAAGTTGGGGACACGATTTGTGATGCATCAAAACCTTTAAAAGAAGCTTTACCAGGTTTTAAACCAAGTAAACCAGTAGTATTTTGTGGATTGTTTCCAGTTGATAGTTCTGAATTTCAAAAATTAAAAGATGGTTTAGCAAAGTTACAATTAAATGACGCAAGCTTTTCTTTTGAGCCCGAATCTTCGTCAGCTTTAGGTTTAGGATTTAGATGTGGTTTTTTAGGCTTGCTTCATTTGGAAATTGTAACAGAAAGATTGGAGAGAGAATTTGACGTTAATTTATTAACAACTACCCCAGGAGTAGTTTACAAAGTTCATCTTAATAGTGGCAGTACAATTGATTTACAAAATCCATCAAGTTTACCAGATCCTACATTAATAAAATATATTGAAGAACCTTGGATTAAAGCAACTATCATTACTCCAGATCAATATTTAGGCTCAATAATTAAAATGTGTCAGGATAAAAGAGGAATACAAACTAATCTAAGTTATTCTGCAAACAGGGCAGTTGTAAACTATGAACTTCCATTGAACGAAGTTGTTTTTGATTTTAATGATAGATTGAAGTCAATGACTAGCGGATATGCAAGTTTTGATTATGAGATAATTGAGCATAGAGAAGGAGACTTAGTTAAGCTTGGAATATTAGTAAATGGCGAACCTGTTGATGCTCTAGCCATGATGATTCATAAAGATTTTGCTCAAAAAACTGGGAGAGAAGTTTGTGAAAAATTGAAAGATTTAATCCCACGACATAATTTTATGATTCCAGTTCAAGCGGCGATAGGAGGCAAAATTATTGCTAGAGAGACAATTAAGGGATTTAAAAAGGATGTATTAACTAAAATTCATGGCGGTGGAGCAACGGATAGAAAAAGAAAACTTTTAGAAAAACAGAAAAAAGGAAAAGCTAGATCTAAACAATTTGGAAGAGTTGAAATTCCACAAGAGGCATTTATTGGTGTACTTAAGATTTCAAAAGAAAAATAGTTGGAGAGGTGGCCGAGTGGTTGAAGGCGCACGCTTGGAAAGCGTGTAAAGGAGCAATTCTTTCATGGGTTCGAATCCCATTCTCTCCGCCATCAAATAAGCCTTATTTTTCATAGATAATTTTAGGATTTTACAGTTCTTTAGTGAAGATAAATAAGCATTTTTTTTAAAAAATGTTATAATTTTCTTTTTCCAAAATTTAAAAAATGACAAATAAAAACACATATCAAGCAGACTCTATTAAAGTTTTAAAAGGTCTTGAAGCGGTAAAAAAAAGACCGGGCATGTATATTGGAGATACAGATGATGGTACCGGTTTGCATCATATGGTTTATGAAGTTGTTGATAATTCAATTGATGAGGCATTAGCAGGATATTGTAAAAATATTAATGTAAAAATTAATTCTGATCAAACAATTACAGTGAATGATGATGGTAGAGGTATACCTGTAGATATCCATAAAGGAGAAAAAAAATCAGCTGCTGAAGTAATTATGACTCAACTTCATGCTGGAGGTAAGTTTGATCATGATTCTTATAAAGTTTCTGGAGGACTTCATGGTGTAGGTGTTTCAGTTGTTAACGCACTCTCTGAAAAATTACAGTTAGAAATATATAGAGATGGTAAAAAATATTATATAGAATTTCAAAATGGTAAAGCTAAAGCACCATTGAAAGTAGTGGGAAAAGTAAAAAATACTGGAACACAAATAACTTTTTTACCTTCTAAAGAAATTTTTTCTTCAATAAAATTTAGTGCAAATATTTTGATTAAAAGAATGCGAGAATTAGCATTTTTAAATAAAGGAATAAAAATAATATTTACTGACGCAAGCCAAAAGAAAGAAAAAACTTTAGAGTTTAAGTTTGATGGGGGTGTTCTAGAATTTGTAGAATTTTTAGATGAAAAAAGAGAAAAACTACAAAATAAAAATGGAAATGATTTATTTAGAAAACCAATTTATATTGAAGGCAAAAAAAATAACATTGAACTTGAGTGTTCTTTAAAATGGAATGCAGGATATGCAGAAGATATCTTCCCATATACAAATAATATTTATCAAAAAGATGGAGGAACTCACTTACTAGGATTTAGAAGTGCATTAACTAGAGTAGTAAATAAATATGCTAATGAAAATAATTTATTAAAGAAAAATAAATTAGCAATTTCAGGAGATGATATTAAGGAGGGACTTACTTGTGTACTTTCGACTAAAATTCCAGATCCAAAGTTTTCATCTCAAACGAAAGATAAACTGGTTTCATCAGAAGTAAGGATGATAGTAGAAACACTTATAAATGAAAAATTATCTGTTTGGTTTGATCAAAATCCATCAATTGCAAAAGTTGTTTTAGCTAAAGTCATTCAAGCAGCAATGGCTAGAGATGTTGCAAGAAAAGCAAGAGAAAATGTTAGAAGAAAAGGAGCCTTAGAATTAAGTGGTCTTCCTGGAAAATTAGCTGATTGCCAAATTGGTAAACAAGAAGGAACAGAATTGTTTATTGTTGAGGGTGATTCAGCAGGTGGTTCAGCAAAACAAGGCAGAAACAGAGCAAATCAAGCAGTTTTACCACTTAGAGGAAAAATACTTAATACTTATGTAGATGATTTTAATATAAAGAAAAATGGTAATGGCAATGGTTCTGACCAAAGAACCAAAGCTTTGTCTAAAATGATTTCCTCAAATGAGATAGTTACTTTGATTAATGCATTAGGTTTAGATCCAAAAGTACAAGATATAGATTTAAAAGATTTGAGATATGGAAAAATAATAATTATGACAGATGCTGATGTAGATGGTTCTCATATTAGAGCACTTCTTTTAACATTTTTTAATAATAAGCCATTTAATAGATTAATTGAAAATGGTTATGTTTATTTAGCACAACCACCATTATTTAAAATTAACAAAGGTTCTAAAGGAATTTATATCAAGGATGAGAAAGAGCTGGAAGATTATATAATAAACAATAATAAAGAGTTAAAGAAAATAAAAAAAGGTTCAAAAGAATACTCTAAAGCAATCGATTTAGAAAAATCAAAAATGAATATCCAAAGATTTAAAGGCTTAGGGGAAATGAATCCTGAAGAGTTATGGAGTACTACATTAGACCCAACAACAAGAAATTTGCTACAAGTAAAATACTCTAAAGATTTAAAAAAAGATCAAAGTTTAATTCATACTTTGATGGGTAATGACGTTGCATTGAGAAAAGATTTTATAATTTCGAATGCTATAAATGTTCAGAATCTAGACATTTAAAAATGAAGTTTTTTGAAACTTCAAAATATCATTCATTTAAAAAATCAACTTATATAACATTAAGATGGATCGGAATTATAGGACAATTAATTGCAGTAAATTTTGTATATTTTTTTCTAAATTCTAATTTTCATTTTTTTACATCAAATATAGTTATATCTTTAGGTGTATTAAGTAATTTATATTTAATTTTTATTTATAAAAAAACACAACTATCAGATAGATCTGCTTTTTTATTTCTACTTATAGACATTTTACAATTAGGTGTTCTTCTTTATTTATCTGGTGGAATAACTAATCCATTTGTAATTTTTATATTAATTCCAAGTGTTTTTTCTTCATCAAATTTAAGTTTTAGAACTAATACTATGTTAGTAATTTTAACAATAATTATAATTATGTTTTTAACATTTAATTATGAAGATTTACCAATTAATTTAAATAGTGATTTTCATAATAATCATTATTTTTATTACTCTATTCCAACATCTTTAATTATTGCTTTAGTTTTTTTAAACTACTTTGCAATGACATTTGGAACACAATCTAGATTGAGAAAAGAGGCGCTAGGAAAAATGGAAGAAGTGATGGCTAAAGAACACGAACTTTTATCCTTAGGTGGCCAAGCGGCTGCAGCGGCACATTCTTTAGGTACTCCACTTTCAACAATAACAATAATCGCTCATGATTTAATGAAACAATTTAAAGGACAAAAAGATTTAGAAAAAGATATAGAATTATTAAATAGTCAAGTTGATCGATGCAATAAAATTTTGAAGCGATTAACATTAAATCCTGTGGAGGAAGATGAGTTTATTGATAAAGATATTAATATTAGAGATTATTTGAATGAAATTATTTTATCATTTAGGGAAATAAGTAAGAATGAGTTTGTCTTCAATTTTGATCAGGACTCTAATCCAAAAAAAATAAGTAAATCAATAGAAGTTGTTTATGGATTAAGAAATTTTATAGGAAATGCTAATAAATTTGCGAAAAATACTATTTTTATTAATTTAAAAAGTGACAGTGAAATCACCGAGATTACAGTAGAAGATGATGGCAGTGGTTATCCAAGAGATATTTTGTCTAAAATTGGAGAACCATATTTAAAATCAAATGATCCGATAGAAAAATCTAAAACTGGTCTAGGACTTGGATTATTTATTGGAAAAACGCTCTTAGAAAAAAATTTTGCTTCAATTAATTGTAGAAATTCTAAAACTAGAAGTGGAGCGGAAGTAATTATTAGATGGAATAATAAGGATTTATTTAATATTTAGTGAAGTTTCTTTTTATTTTCAAATAAAGAACTTAATTGAGATATCATAACATCTCCGAGCTCATTTACATCAGTAATTTTTATTGCTTTTTTATAATATCTTGAAACATCATGACCTATTCCAATAGCTAAAACCTCGACATCAGATTTATTTTCAATAAATTTAACAATTTTTTTTAAATGTTTTTCTAAAAAGTCTCCTGAATTTACAGAAAGAGTTGAATCATCCACGGGGGCCCCGTCAGAAATTACCATCAAAATTTTTCTTTCTTCTTTTCTTTTCTTAATTCTATTGTAAGCCCATGATATTGCTTCACCATCAATATTCTCTTTAAGTAAGCCTTCTTTAAGCATTAGTCCTAAATTATTTTTTGCTTGTCTCCAATGAGCGTCAGCACTTTTATATATAATGTGCCTTAAATCATTTAATCTACCAGGTGTTTTAGGTTTTGAGCTCTTTGTCCACAACTCTCTACTTTGTCCACCTTTCCAATTTTTAGTTGTAAAACCTAAAATTTCAACTTTGACAGAGCATCTCTCTAGTGTTCTAGATAAAATATCTGCACAAATAGCTGCAATAGTAATTGGTCTTCCTCTCATAGATCCAGAATTATCTATTAATAAAGTTACTACTGTATCTTTAAAATCTAAATCTTTTTCTTTCTTAAATGATAAAGAATTATAAGGGTCCATAATAATTCTTGGAAGTTTTGAGCTATCAAGTAGACCTTCCTCCAAATCAAATTCCCACGCTCTATTTTGTTTTGCAAGTAATTGCCTTTGAAGTTTATTTGCAAGTTTAGTTATTACATCTTGAAAACCAACTAGTTGTTGGTCTAAGTTTCTCCTAAGTTTTGCTATCTCATCGATATTTTCTAAATTTTCTGCTTTTGTAATTTCATCAAACTGAGTCGTAAAAATTTTATAATCTAAATTAATATTATCTATATTTTTTTTTACTATTTGATCAGAACTTTGTTCATCTGACTCAACATCGTTTAGTTGTTCATCTAAGTTAAATTCATCGATGCTATAATCTGCATCTAGAGTTGCTTGGGTTTCCTGATTGTTGTTTTCATCTTTGTTATCCTCATTATCACTATTCTGATCATCATTTGAGGGATTATCTTGACCTTTATCTTGATTTTCCTCCTCTTTTTTTTCGTCTTCTTCACTTTGAAAAATATCCATTTCTTCTAAAATTTGAGAAAACTTAGATGCATAGATGTTTTGATCTTCTAGATTATTTATTAAAAATTCTTTATGTTTTTCAATAGATTTCTCAAAATCTTTTTCCCAAAAATTTAACATACTGGAAGTTAAAGGGTTTAACTTAATTTTATGAAAGTTTTTAAGCATGTATAACTCAAAAGCTTCTGTCACGGGGACATCTTCTTTTGTAATTAATTTATCTTTTCTTTTACGATTAATTATTTGAGAATAATTTTCACGAAAGTTTTTTTCTATACCTTTAAGCATTTGGCCACCTAAGGCCTCATATCTAATTTTTTCTGCGATATTGTAAAGCGATCTTGAAGAATTATTGCTAGGTAAATTTTTTTTATAAATTAAATCATCAGAAAATTTTTTTTTAAGTGCCCTTGAGTCACTTTCAGCACGTAGTCTTATAAAATCACTTGGATTAGTTAAATTATCTAATTCTATTGAAATAATATCTTTAGTTTTTTTATCTTCTGGGTTTTTTTTATTTAAATCTATATCATCAGAAATCACTTTTGCTGTTGAGTTTAAAGCAATTCGGAATTTTTCTTTTAAATTGGTTTCTTTTGAGCTCATTTAAATTTGAATATTAACCAAAGACTCTGGTAATTCTTCTCCAAAACATCTTTGATAATATTCTGCGATAGTATTTTTTTCAATATCATCACATTTATTTAGAAAAGTTACTCTAAAAGCGTAACCAGTGTCTTTAAATATCTCTGAGTTTTCAGCCCAGTGTAATACAGTTCTAGGGCTCATTACAGTTGAAATATCACCAGCTATAAACCCTTTACGAGTTAAGGATGCTACCTTAATCATATTAGCAACTTTTTCTTTTCCCTTTACATTATTTAAGTTTTTATTTTTTGATAAAATAATATCCATTTCTCTATCTAAGCTCAGATAATTTAATGTAGTTACAATATTCCATCTATCCATTTGCCCTTGGTTTATTTGCTGTGTTCCATGATAAAGACCTGTTGTATCACCTAGACCCACAGTATTTGATGTAGCAAATAATCTAAAAAATTTGTTTTGCTTAATTACCTTATTTTTATCTAGCAATGTAAAATTACCCTCAGCTTCTAAAACTCTTTGGATTACAAACATAACATCTGGTCTTCCAGCATCATATTCATCAAAAACAAGCGCAACAGGATTTTGTATTGACCAAGGTAAAATTCCTTCTTTAAACTGAGTTACTTGTTTACCTTCTTTAAGAACAATCGCATCTTTTCCAATCAAATCTATTCTACTCACGTGACTATCTAAATTTACTCGAATACAAGGCCAATTTAATCTTGCAGCAATTTGTTCAATGTGTGTAGATTTGCCAGTTCCATGATAACCTTGAACTAAAACTCTTTTATTAAAAGCAAATCCTGAAATAATGGCTAGTGTAGTATCTCTATCAAATTTATAGTTTTTATCAATTTCAGGAACGTACTCATTCTTTTTTGAAAATGCATCTACTTCCATTTCCGAGTCAATTCCAAAAGTTTGTTTTAATGAAACTTTAATATCAGGTTCTGTGTTAAGATCTGGTGTCAATTTTTGCCCTATATGTATTTTTTAATTGAGTATAAGCTAATGTTATAAGTTTTAATTTTTCTTCATATTTTTTATTTCCGGAATTCATATCAGGGTGAAATTTTTTCACAAGAACTTTGAATTTATCCTGTATTTTTTTCCACTTTAAACCAACTGAAACCCCAAGTATTCCAAAAGCTTTTATATCTTTATGATCAAATTTAAATTGACGCATATGATTGTAATCTCCATTTATTTTTTCTTTATCAAGTTCATCTCTCAAAGTAGTGTTCCATAAAACCTTAAAAAAGTTGTCTGATGAGCTAAAGCTTTGTGTAGGTTTGTGCCAGATCATATCAGATTTTAAAAAATCCATTACTTGATCATCATTCATTCCTGAGAAGTAATTCCAATTTTTATTAAATTCTTTAACATGTTTAAGGCAAAGCATTCTAAATTTTTTACTATTATCTTTTTCAACAGGTGCCTTGTATTCACCTATTTCATTACAATTATTCCAGTCACAAATATTTTTCATGATATATAATAATATATATGGATATAAATGAGCTAATTGCAATTGTAAAAAAAAAATTATCAAATCGAATAAATATTGAAAGTATAAATATTGAAGATAAATCTTTTCTTCATAAAAATCACAAGGGCAATCAAGAAGGAAAATTTCATTTAAAAATAATTATTGTTTCTAAAGAACTAAAAAAAATGAATAAAATTGAAAGTAATAAAAAAGTTTATAAGATTTTAGATCAAGAATTAAAAGAATTTATTCATTCAATTCAGATTTTAATTAATTAAAAATTTTCTTAGAAATAAACTTAAGTTTTTTTTGGAGTAGTGTTTGTTGAAAATTGGCTTACCGATTTTTTTTAATAAAACTAGATTAATTTTTGCAGAATTATTTTTTTTGTCTTTAATCATGAAAGATAAAATTTTATTTAAATCATTAATAGAAAAATACTTTTTTATCGAAAAAGATAGATCCGAATTATCTATATGATTTATAATTAAATTATGTTCACTTTTACTTAGAATGTTTTTACTTAAACTAAAATTAAGTGCAGTTTTCATTCCAAGTATAACAGCTTCTCCATGATTTAGTTTATAGCTGTATCCTAAGCATGCCTCATACGCATGTCCAAATGTATGACCAAAATTTAAAACTTTTCTTAACCCAATTTCTTTTTCATCTTTTTCAACTATCTTTTTTTTAATTTTACAACTTTGATAAATTGCTTTCTCAATAAAGGGAGAAGAAAGATTTAAAATTTCTTGTAAATTTTTATCTAAGAAATAAAAAAATTTTTTATTATCAATTAATGAATGCTTCAATACTTCTCCATATCCACAAATTATCTGTCTTTTTGATAATGATTTAAGAAATTGTGTATCCGAGAGAACTAATGATGGTTGATAAAAACTTCCTATTAAATTTTTACCATGTCTAGAATTGACTCCAGTTTTACCACCTATAGATGAGTCAACTTGTGCTAAAAGAGTAGTTGGAATATTTACAAACTTTAAACCTCTTTTAAAGAGACTAGCTGCAAAACCACTTACATCTCCTGTGATTCCTCCTCCTAAAGAAATTAAACAATCATTTCTTGTGAAGTTTTTTGTTAACAAAATTTCTAGAATTTTATTTACACTATTAAGATTTTTATTTTTTTCACTGGCATTAAAAAACAAAGTATTTAATTCTTTTTTTTTTAAAGACCTTTTAATATTTGAAATAAATTTTTTTGGGATATTTTTATCTATAACTAGAAGACATTTTTTAAAATCGATAGAATTTAATTTTAAAATTTTTGATATATTTGAGGTTAAATTTGATCCAATAATTATTGGGTACTTTTCATTTTTAGTTATTATATTTAACTTAGTTAGTTTCATAAATTTTTACAATTATATTTACTATTTCATCTTTAGTAAGATTATCACACTTTATTTCATATAACGCTTTAGAGTAAATGTTAGACCTTTTCTTTATTAAATCAATTAACTCTAAATCAGTTGCATTAATAGCTAGTGGTCTTTTCTTGCTATTTTTTATTCTATTTAACAATATTTTATCATCCCAATTGAGCCAAAAAGATAAATGATTTTTTAAAATTTCCTTTCTAATATTATTATTTGTAAATGCTCCTCCACCAAGAGAAATTACCGTAGACCTTAATTTAAGTTTTTTTAATGTTGTCTGTTCCTCAATCTTTCTAAAATAATCTTCACCCTTACTTTCAAAAATTTTTTTTATTGTAGCATTCAAATTTTTTTCAATTTCAGCATCAACGTCTACAAAATTTAATTTTAATTTCTTTGCAACTAATAATCCGATAGAGCTCTTTCCTGATCCCATCATTCCTAAAAAAACTAGATTTTCTTTTGATTTCATAAGTTTCTTTATTGAAAAAACATAAATATGTCTTAATTTGAAATTATCTAAAAGTATATGCAATTCATAAAAAATACAAGTTCAGGTAAAGGAAGTATCTTTGGACTTGTTATAAAATCTATAATTTTATTAGGGGTTATTTTAGGTATTATTTTTTTTCTAAATACAATTGATTTTCCTGCACCTAAAAAAGAAATTGAAAAAATTATTCCAAATGAAAATTTTAAAATCGTTAAATAAGAAAATTTTTACAATTCAATTAGCTTATCTTATATTTCTTATACCAGTATTTGCCGAGGAAAAACCAATTGATATTTGGAATATAGATAAAAAAGATACTCAAATTATTTCAGAGACTAACATTTTAAGTGAAGACGCTGAAAGCAATAATCAGAATAGTGTTTATGAATTACAAACAAATAAACAAAATGATACAATTAAACTTGAAAAAGAATTTTTATCAAAAGAAATTAAAATTGTTGGGTTATACGATCCAAGTGAATACGGTCTAAGTATGGATATGTGGTCAAATTCAGATGGAACAAAATTAAAAAATCTCTTTCAGAATATTAGTAAGTTTAATCTCTCGGAGGATGCATCTGATATAATGCATATATCTTTACTAACTAATGCTCATACTCCAAATCAAAATATTACAGAGCAAGAATTCATGAGCTTTAAATCTGATTGGTTAATAAAAGATGCAAACTTACAATTAATAGAAGAATATTTAATTAAAAATCAAATAATAAATTTACATCCAGATCTGACAAGATATTTAGTTGATAGTTATTTATCAGAATCAAATGTAAAAAAATCATGTGAGATTTTTTCAAAAAATCTTGAACCTATCCAAGATGAATATTTATCTAAATTTAATTTATATTGTTTAATTAATTATGGAAAAAATGAAGAAGCACAATTAATTCTAGATTTAAAAAAAGAGTTAGGTTTTGAAGATAATTATTACGAAAACAAAATTAATTATTTATTTGGATATATAGATGAAGTAGATAAAGAAATATCAATAAACTCAATTTTAGATTTTCATTTAGCCCACAGAACAAATTCTGAGTTTTCTTATGAACCAAATCAAGATACTCCTAAAATAATTTGGAAATATCTTTCAGCTGCCAATTTACTCTATAAAATTCAGGATGTAGAAATTACTGATGTAGAAAAAATTTCTACAATAGAAAAAGCTGTTAATGACAAAAACTATTCCGAAGAGGAGTTGTTTGAATTTTATAAAAAATTTCAGTTTAATTTTAGCCAATTTTTAAATGCAAAAGAGGCATATAAATCTTTGTCTTCAATTGAGGGACGTGCTCTTTTGTATCAACGAACTCTTTTAACAGAAGAAACAAAACTTAAATTAGAATTTATTAAAATTTTAAAGGATTTATTTATTTCTGATAATATAGGTGATGCTTTTGATTTGGAATTAAAAAAATTTTTAGGTGATATCAATGTCGAAGATGTACCTTCAAACTTTACAACATTTTATAATAGTAATTTAAATAAAAAAGAAACTACCGTCAAAAAAATTAAATACAATAGTAAAATTTTACATCAATCAAAACTTATAAATTATTTTAATGGAGATTATGCAAAATCTAAAATTGAAGATGATTTAAATAAATTTTTAAAGAAAATTAAAAAAGATAAAAAATATTTATTATCAAAAAAAGATATAATTTTTTTAGAAGCGCTTAAATCTGACGGTATTGAAATTCCAAAAAAATATGATGGTCTCTACGAAATAAAGCAATCTGAAATGCCTGCAGATATACAAACAATGATAGATAATAATGAGATGGGAGCTGCATTGCTTAGAATAATTGAGGTAATTGGTCCTGATAAAATAGAAAATATTGATGAAGATACAGTTTATTTTATTATTAACACATTAAACCAATTAAATGTTGATTTAATTAGAAATAAACTTTTGCTAAAAGTTCTTCCTTTAAAAGTATAAAAATTATAATAAAATAATATTCAGTTATGGCTATCAGAACTATAATAACAGAACCCAATAAGTTGCTCAGACAAATTTCTAAACCAGTTAATAGTGTTGGAAAAAAAGAACAACTATTGATGGATGATATGCTTGAGACAATGTATGAGGCAAATGGAATCGGTCTTGCGGCTATACAAGTTGGGGTACCAAAGAGAATTATTGTAATGGATTTAAGCAAAGATGAGAATAAAAAAGAGCCAAGATATTTTGTAAATCCAGTTATTAAAAATAAAGATCCACTAAAAGCAACTTACGAGGAGGGATGTCTTTCTGTGCCAAATCAGTTTGCAGAAATTGATAGACCTAGTAAATGTGAAGTTGAATACTTAGATTATGATGGAAAAAAAAAATTGCTAAAAGCGGATGGTCTACTTGCAACATGTATACAGCATGAAATGGATCATTTAGAAGGTATATTATTTATTGATTATCTATCAAAATTAAAAAGATCAATGATAATTAAAAAATTATCAAAATTAAAATCTACCTCTGCAGAAGCTTAATCAATGGTAAAAAAAATAGTTTTTATGGGCACGCCCATGTTTGCTGTGCCTATTTTAAAATCACTTTACCAAAATGGATATCCTATATCTTGCGTTTATACTCAACCCCCTAAAAGATCTAAAAGGGGTCAAAAAATTAATAAGTCCCCTGTTCAATTAATTTCAGAAACTTTAAATATAGAATTTAGAACACCAAATTCATTAAAAGAAAATAAAGAGGAATTTGAATATTTAAAATCATTAGAAGCAGATTTAGCAATAGTTGTTGCTTATGGTCAAATAATACCAGAGTCATATCTAAATTTAACTAAAAAAGGTTTTATCAATATACATGCATCTATTCTTCCAAAGTGGAGAGGTGCCGCTCCAATTCAAAGATCAATTATGAATTTAGATAAAGAGATAGGGATAAGTATTATGAAAATGAGAGAGGAGCTTGACACAGGACCGGTATGTAACGTTTATAAAATTAATATAGACAATAATCTAAATGCTGAAGATATTAATGAAAAGTTATCTAGTTTGGCAGCAAAAAAAATTTTAGATAATATAGATGATATTTTCGAGGATAAGGCTAACTTTATAGAGCAAGATCATTCATCAGCTACATATGCTTCAAAAATTCTAAAGTTAGAGGGACAAATAAATTGGAAAGAGAATGCTAAAATTATAATTGGTAAAATCAATGGACTTTATCCAGCTCCTGGAGCTTATTTTATGTTTAAGGGTGAGAGATATAAAATATTAAAAGCAGATATTGGACAAGCACAAGGAAAACCAGGTGAGGTTTTATCTGATTATTTAGAAATTTCATGTGGAGATAAAAAATCAATAAAGATTAAAGAAATACAAAGACAAGGAAAAAAGCCTCAAAGTATTGGTGAATTTGTTTTAGGAACACAAATTAAAAAGGGTTCATTTTTATAATGAATAGATACCAAATACTTATTGAGTATGCAGGGACAAATTTTAGAGGATGGCAGATTCAAAAAAAAGGTCCAACTATTCAAGGATTAATTCAAGAAAAATTATCAAAATTATTAAAAGAAAAAATTATTTTACATGGTCAAGGAAGAACAGATGCAGGTGTTCATGCATTGGAGCAATCTGCACACTTTGATTGTAAAAATAAAATAACCGATATAAATAAATTTTTAAAATCTATAAATCATTTTTTAAATTTAAAAGACGTTGCAATTAAAAAGATAAAAAAAAGAAACAATAAATTTCATGCTAGATTTTCAGCAAAACAAAGGATTTATAAATATTTTATTTTTAATCAAATAAGCAAACCAATAATTGAAAAAAATAGAGCATGGCATGTTAGAAAGCAATTAAATTTAGATTTAATGAAAAAGGGTGCAAAAAAATTAATAGGGACAAATGATTATTCAACTTTTAGATCCTCAAGCTGTAATGCAAAAAGTCCAATTAAAACTATTAAATCAATAAAAATTAAATCATCAAAAAATAAAATTGAAATTCAATTTAGTTCTCAATCATTTTTACAACATCAGGTAAGATCCATGGTTGGTTGTTTGAAATACTTAGGAGAAATGAAATGGGATTTGAAAACTTTTGAAAATAAATTTAAGTCAAAAAAAAGAACACAGTGTGCACCACCAGCTCCACCAGGTGGTTTATTTTTATTTAAAGTTCTTTATTGATTTTTTTATTGCTCATCGCAAACTTTTTATTTATTCGCCATCTAGACTCAGCTCTTACAATATAGCCACAACAGTTTTTTGATTTACATTTACAAGGAAATTGTTTGTAGTTTTCATCATAACCAAATCCATAATCACAGGTAAACTCCTCACCTTTTTTAATATCCTTTATTGCTTTAACCCAAATTTTCAAACCCTTACCATCATAATCACAATTATTATCACATGAATGATTAATTAACCCTGCAGTGTTCCATGAAAAATCTCCATCTAAGTCGTATCTTTTGTTTATTGTAAATAAATATATCGGTTTACTATTATCGTACTTATCAGAATCTTGTGTTTGTTTTTTTGTTATTAGTTTTCCAACATAATCAATTATTTTGGTTCCCTCTTTGATGTTTTGTGTTGCATAAAGTCCTCTACCTTTATTATCAATTCCAGATTTTTTTATTTTATATAATTTCATGAAGATTTTTTTTATTTAGAGTTTTCTAGAGAATTATCAATTAAATTCTAAAAGAGCATCAACATGTCTTTTAGTACTATCTCGAAGTGCTTTTAGGTCATAACCGCCCTCTAAAATTGAAACAACTTTTCCACCACAAAACTTTTTTGAAGTCTCCAATATTCTTTTCGTAATAGTGAAATAATCATCTGTTTTTAGATTAAATTGGGCGAGAGGGTCATCCTCATGGGCGTCAAAACCGGCACTGATTAATATAAATTCTGGATTAAAGTCTGCTAACTTTTTTAGTACACGGTCAAATACGTTTAAATATTCTTCTGAACTTATGCCAGCTGGCAAAGGTATATTAAAGATATTATTAAACTTACCTTTTTCTTGTTCAGAACCAGTTCCTGGATAGTAGGGATATTGATGAGTTGATATAAAAAGGACATTTTCATTTTCATAAAAAATATCCTGTGTTCCATTACCATGATGTACATCAAAATCTATTATTGCAACTTTCTTATATTTATATTTTTTTAACAAATAATTTGCACCGATACTTACTGAATTTAAAATGCAAAAACCAGCAGCCTTATTTTGTGAGCTATGATGTCCAGGAGGTCGAACACTACAGAATGCATTTTTAAATTCTTTTTTTTCCACCCCATCAATTGCACTAATTATTGATCCAACTGCATCGAAAGTTGCCTCTTTGCTTCCAGGTGAAATAATTGTATCACCATCAAGTGAAGAAAAACCTTTTTTTGGAAAAGAACTTTTTACTAAATTTAAGTAATTTCTTTCATGTGTCGTTAAAAGAATATCATCCGAAATTTTAGATGGTTTCTTCCATATAAGATTTTTATTATTATGTTTTTTAAAATTTTCTACTATAATTGATACTCTTGCTATTTGTTCTGGATGTCCAGGACCTGTATCATGATTTTGAGATGTATCTGATGTAATTAAACCAGTTTTCACTTAAAGTAGTTATCTAAGATTTTAGTATAAATTAAAGTTAATCTTTTTAAATCAGATAAGGACACACATTCCCCTACCTTATGCATAGTTTTTCCTACTAACCCAAATTCTAAACATGGAGCTATTTTTCTTATAAATCTAGCATCCGACGTACCGCCAGTTGTAGATAGTTTTGGTTTAATTTTAGTAATTTTCTTAATTGTATTTTGTATCATAAATGTGGTTTTGTTAGGCGTAGTTAAAAAGGCCTCACCAGAAACACTATATTCAATTTTATATTTTGATTTATTTTTATTACAAATTTGTTTTATTATTTTATTAATTTTATTCTTTAATTTGTAAGATGTGTGTTTGTTATTAAATCTAATATTAAATGAAGCACTAGCCAATCCTGGAATTACATTATCAGCTGAATTATCAATGTTAATTTTTGTTATCTCTAAATTTGTAGGTTGAAAATTTTTTGTCCCTTTATCAAATTTAATTTCTTTTAACTCTTTGAGTATTTGGACTAAAGCTGTTGACGGATTGTTTGCCATGTTTGGGTAAGCGACATGACCTTGAATTCCAATGACAGATAATTTTCCAGTCATACTACCTCTACGACCAATTTTTATCATTTCTCCTAATTTATTTGGATTAGTGGGCTCTCCTACTAAGCAAAAATCAATTTTTTCTTTTCTTTTTCTCAAATACTCAACAACTTTTTTCGTCCCATTAATTGCAATTCCTTCTTCGTCACCAGTAATCAGAAGACTAATAGACCCACTGAATTTTTTATTTATTTTAGAAAAATTACTTACCGCAGTAACAAATGCAGCTATTGAGCTTTTCATGTCATTTGCACCTCTGCCAATTAAATATCCTTTCTTAACAGCAGGTTTGAATGGATTAACAGTCCAATCATTTAAATTACCAGGCGGCACTACATCCAAATGACCTGCATAACAAAAATTTGGACTTGCTGTACCAAGTCTTGCATAAAGATTTCTTACAGGATAACTATTTTTATCTTTGAACTCGAGCATTTTAGTTTTAAAGCCAAGTTTTTTTAATTTTTTTTCTAAAAATTTTACAACACCGGCATCAGTTTTTGTGATAGATGGAAACCTAATTAGCTCTTTAGCTAATTGAAGTTCGTTAATTTTTTGCATTTTTATTCTCTTAAAAGGTCGTTAACTGATGTTTTTGATCTTGTCTTTTCATCAACTTGTTTAATTATTACTGCACAATATAAAGATGGTGCTTGTGGATTGTTTTTGTCTGGCAAAGATCCTGGAACAACTACTGAATAAGGAGGTATTTTTCCATAAGTTATTTCACCTGTTTTTCTATTAACAATTTTTGTTGATTGTCCAATGTACATTCCCATACTTAAAACAGAGCCTTCTCCAACTATTACACCTTCTACTACTTCAGACATTGCACCTAAGAATACATTATCTTCAATAATTGTTGGTAATGCTTGAGCAGGTTCCAATACACCTCCAACTCCAGTTCCAGCTGAGATATGACAATTTTTTCCAATCTGACAACAACTTCCTGCACGACTAAATGTATCCATCATTGTTCCTTCATCAATATATGCACCAATATTTACATAACATGGCATTAAAACCGCATTCTTTCCTACAAATGATCCTTTTCTTACTGGTGAATTAGGCACCATTCTAAAACCAGCTTTTTCATGATCTTCTTTTGTCCATCCTGCCGTTTTTCCTTTAAGTAAATGAGCTTTGTCATACCAGCTACTGTATGGACCATTTAAATTTTCCATTGGATACATTCTAAAACTTAACATTATAGCTTTTTTTAGATATTGATGCGTAACCCATTCGCCATTGATCTTTTCAGCTACTCTTGCTTTTCCACTGTCTAAATCATCAATAATTTGATTAACGGCATCCTTTAAAGATTTATCTGAATTTTGGTTTACTTGGTCTTTATTTTCCCAAGCTTCATTTATAGTTTTTTCAATACTCATAATTTTTATGAGTTTTTTAATAACCTTATTTCTTTTAAAAATAAAGAAAGATTTTCTATTTTGTAATCAATATATTCTTCATCAGACTCTTTTTTCCCCCAGTATTCATCATTGATTAACCAAACTGTTTTTGCTCCTCTTTCTTTTCCAATAGATAAGTTTTTTGCGATATCTTCAATATAGAGTGTCTCAGTTGGATCGATTTGAAATTTTTCGATCATAAGATCAAATGTTTTTGCTTGAGGTTTTGGACTGTATTCGGCATCAACAATATCAAATACACCATCAAATTGATCATCAATTCCCAAGTGAGTAATAATATTTTTAACATGTTCTTTACTACCGTTTGTAAATACAAATTTATTCACATTAATGTTTTCTAACTCATTCCTTAGAACAGTATCTTTCTCTAAAAAATCTAAATTAATATCGTGCACGTAGTCTAAAAATTCTCTTGGAGGTATATCGTGATGTATCATTAAACCATTAAGGCTAGTGTTATATTTATGAAAATAATTTGTTTGTAACTCTTTTGCCTCTTTTAAATCTACATTTAATTTATTTGAAATATATTGAGTCATTTTTTTACTTACTTGACCAAATACTCCTTCAAGATCACTGTAGAGTACCCCATCACAATCAAATAATATGTTTTTGATATTTTTTAATTCTTTCATTGCCTTATTAAAGTTCCTGAACCTTTGTCAGAGAAAATTTCCCATAAACATGAATGTGGCTTTGTACCATTAATTATTCCAACTGCTGTAACACCATTGTTCACTGCATCTAAGCACGCATTTATTTTAGGTATCATACCTTCAGTAATAATTTCATCTTTAATCATTTCTACAACCTCAGATGAAGAAATTTCCTCTATTAATTTTTTATTTTTATCTAGAACACCATCTACATTTGTCATTAACAATAGTCTTCTAGATTTTAAAGATTTCGCTATAGCCATTGCAGCTGTATCTCCATTAATATTATATGCTTGATTTTCTTGACCTAATCCTAATGGCGAAATTATAGGGATTTTATTTTGATTAATTATATTTAATATTTGTTCATTATTAATCTCATTTGGTATTCCTACAAATCCTAGCTCTTCTTCTTCTGGAATAGTTTTTATAACGTTATTTTTTTTTGTATGTATTGAGATTGCTTCTGTTCCTTTATCTTTTAAGGAACTAACAATGTCATCATTAAAATCAATCAGAACAGCCTCAACAATATTAATAATGTTTTTATCAGTTACTCTTAGTCCTCTTATAAATTTTGATTGTATATTTGATTTTTCTAGTTGTCTTTTAATTCTAGGACCACCACCATGAATTACAACAGTTGCAAGACCTAATTTATTTAAAATACTAAGATCAGTTATAAAGTTATTAAAAATGTTTCTATTAATTAAAACATTTCCACCATATTTTATTACTATTAAATCATTTTTATATTTTTCAATATATTTTGTTACTTCATTTAGTGGTGGCCCATCTTTAGGTAATATCTTTTCTAGATCCATTTATTATTTTTAAATTCTTAGGTTGCAGTTTTAACTGTTGTACGTTTCATTATTACAACCTGCTGAGCCATCGTTAAAATGTTATTAACTGTCCAATAAATTACTAACCCACTTGGGAACGGTGCAAGAATTACTGTTAAAAATAAAGGAAAGAACATAAATATTTTTGCTTGCATCGGATCTGTTGGGGCTGGATTTAGCTTCTGTTGTAGCCACATGCTGGCCCCCATGGCGACCGGCCAAGCTCCTATCACAAGGAAACCTGGAACATCAAAAGGTAGCAATCCAAATAAATTGAATATAGAAGTGGGATCTCTGGCGCTGAGGTCTTCGATCCAACCATAGAAAGGCATGTGACGCATTTCTATTGTTACAAATAAAACCTTGTATAAAGCAAAGAATACAGGAATTTGTACGAGAATGGGCAAGCAACCACTCATAGGATTTACTTTTTCTTTTTTATAAAGAGCCATCATCGCTTGTTGCAATTTCATTTTATCATCCTTGTGTACCTCTTTAAGTCTCACCATCTCAGGCTGTAATTGCTTCATCTTCGCCATACTTCTAAAAGAGAAATTAGCTAAAGGAAAAAATGCTACACGAATACAAACAGTAACAGCAATAATTGCTAATCCATAATTACCAAATATTTTAAAGAAATACTCTAGAGCAGTGAACAAGGGACGAGTCAAAAAGTATAGAAAGCCCCAGTCAATTGTTAAATCAAATTTATCAATTTTTAATGACTCTGCGTACCCATCAATTATATCAACTCTTTTTGCAGCTACTATTATTTGTAAGTTTTCCTCTATAGAAGAATTGCCATTTAACGCTAATGGTTCTGTTGTAACAAAGTTTATTCTGTACTTATTTTTATAATCCATTGTAGTTTTGAATTCTTTTTCTCTTGGTGGAATAAGTGTTGATATGTAGTATTTATCTCCAATTCCTAACCATCCTTTTTGAGCTGTTCTTGAAAATTTTTTCTCTTCAATATCGTCATAATCTTCCTCAATTAATTCTTCATCTAACGTAGCTATAGGTCCTTCATGAAGAATGTAAAAATCTGTTAAACCTTCTGGAATTTGATTTCTTATAATTTGTCCATATGAATAGAAGTCGTAGTTTTTATCAGTAGAATTTATAATTCTTTGTTTTATTGTGAATAAAAATTTATCGTCTAATGCTATTTCTTTTTCAAAAGTAATACCTTGATCATTTGTCCAACTTAGTTTTATAGGAGATTGATCAGTTAATTTATTATTTCCAGAAACTGACCAAATAGAATCTACATTTGGAATATCGATATTTTTATCAGTAGTTATAAAACCGCTTTCAATTATATAACCTTCTTTAGAGCTTCGTGGTGCAAGAAATTTTACTTTTTCATCGCTTTCCAAACTTACATTATATTCTTTGAAAGTTAGATCATCTATCGCAGCTCCTTTTAAAGAAATAGATCCAACAATACTTTGGTTTTCAAATTGAATTCTTTCACTTTGTTGTAACGCTTCTTCTCGTGAAATTTCAGTTACATTTTCTTTTTGATCAAGACTAGGTGCATCTGAATTCTTTTCAGTCTTAGTTTTTTCGGTTAAATTTTCTTTCGTTACAGGAGGTGGTGCAAAAAATAGCGAGTATAATATAATTACAGCAGCTGATAAACTTATGGCAGCAATTATATTTCTAGTTTCCATTATTTATTATCCTTCATTTCTTTTTTAACTGGATCAAACCCTTCGCCACCACCTAAAAATTTTACTGGATGGCAGGATAAAATTCTTTTTATACTCATAAATAAACCTTTAAAAAAACCATATTCTTTTAAAGCATCTATGCTGTATTCAGAACATGTTGGTAAATATCTACAAGAATGACCCAATAATGGACTAATCAAATATTTATAGGCTTTGATAAATTTAATTAAAATTAAAGTAAATATATTCATTATTTTATTTTTTCAAAATCCTGAAAAAGAGTTTCTTTTATAATTTTGTATTCATTATTTAGCATAGAAGACTTAGCGATAACAAGAAATGAATAATTAGAGTTTATGGATATTTTTTTAACAGCTTCATTCATGATGTTTCTTAATCTTCTCTTAATTTTATTTCTCTTTACTGCGTTACCAATTTTTTTTTTAGTCACAAAACTGATATTTAGCCTTTTTTCATTTTTATTTATTAATTTCCCAAAAAAAATACTTACATATTTATTTGAAATTTTTTTTTGCTTTAGTAAATTCTTAAATTCTTCATTTTTTGAAAGAGCAAGTATTTTGCTTTTCATTATTCTATACAGAAACGGTTAGTGATTTTCTACCTCTTGCTCTTCTTCTAGCCAAAAGTTTTTTACCACCTTTAGTTTTCATTTTTGATCGGAAGCCGTGTTTACGAGCTCTTTTTCTATTTGAGGGTTGATAGGTTCTTTTCATAATTAGATTTGATGTAGTTTTTTAATAAATTTGCCTCTTTATATTAGTAATAATTAAAATAGCAAATAGAAGATTAAGCATTAAAATAAGAAGAATCATGGAAAATACAAAAAAAATTAAATTATTTATTGGGTTATCTTATTTATTAATTATTTGCTTATTTTTGTATTTTTTTTTTTCAAAATTTACCCTTTCAGAAATTACATCATATGATTTTTTAAGAGATAATCGATCTTATTTTATTGAACTCAAACAATCTAACTTATTTTTAATTTCTATATTTTTTTTAGCATTAACTATTCTTTGGGTTTTCCCTTTTATAGGATTTGGGTCTCCAGTCGCTATAATAGGTGGTTTTATATTTGGAAAATGGATTGGAACTATTATTGTTGTTTTAGGTTTAAGTATTGGTGCTACTTTTTTGTATATTTTTGGAAATTATTTTTTAAAAGAGTTAATTAGAGAAAAATTTTTAAATAAGTTCCAAAATCTAGAAAAAAAATTTAAAAAATCCGAATTTATTTATTTATTGATTTACCGTTTTATAGGCGGGATACCTTGGCAGATAAGTTGTCTTTTGCCAACTTTATTCAATGTAAAAGTTATAAATTTCTTCTTTGCTACTTTAATTGGAATAATTCCTCAAATTTTTTTAGCTGTTTCTATTGGTAGTGGTTTAGAAAAAATTATAGACCAAAATGCCAAAGTGCCAGGATTAACTGATGTAATTTTTTCACCTGATATATATATTCCTATTACATCTTTCTTTATTTTAATTTTAATTACAATATTTTTAAGAAAGTTTTTTTATAAAAATTAGTGGTGCTCCCACCCTGTACTGACCAGGGAACTAGTCATTACCAATGACTTGTTATACCATTTAACTACAGGAGCTTAAAACAATTTGTGTTTTATTGATAATAAAGCATTTTTTTCAAATTATTGCCTTAATTTTTAAGTAATTATGATTTATATCTATTTTAAGAAAATGTTATGGGAATTCATTACGATTATAAATCCACCAAAGGAACGAAGCTTATGGAAAAGCAAGCTAAAAGAGAAAAAAAGCTTGCTGAAAAAAAAGCTAAACGTTTAGCAAAAGAAGGTCCAAAAGCTGAAAAACTTAAGCCAAACATTTTAGATACATCAAAACCCATCACACTAGATTTTCTGACTAATCCAGATAAAAAATGAATTCAAAAGAAAAAAATGAGAGACTTAGTCAAGCTCTTAGAAAAAATTTAAAAAAAAGAAAAATTTTTATAAAGAAAATGAAAAAAAAAATAAATAATGTCAGTATTATCAGATAATTGGATAAGAAAAATGTCAAAAGAGAAAGAAATGATTTCTCCTTTTGAAGATAAACAAATTAGAGGTAATAAAATATCTTATGGATTATCTTCATTTGGTTATGATGCTAGAGTTTCAAACGAATTTAAAATTTTTACAAATGTAAATTCAGAAATAGTTGATCCTAAAAATTTTAAGCCAACAAATTTTGTTACTAAAAAAGTTTCAGAATGCATTATACCACCTAATTCATTTGTCTTAGCTAGAACTGTAGAAAGATTTAAAATACCCAAAGATATTTTAGTTATTTGTCTTGGTAAGTCTACTTATGCAAGATGTGGAATAATCGTAAATGTTACGCCTTTAGAACCAGGTTGGGAAGGACATGTAACTCTAGAATTTTCTAATACAACACCACTTCCAGCCAAAATATATGCTAATGAAGGAGTTGCTCAATTTATATTCTTAAAAGGAAATGAAAAACCAGAAGTAACATATGCTGATAGAGATGGAAAGTATATGGGTCAAACAGGAGTAACGTTACCCAAAGTTTAATTATGCAAAAATTAGAAGTCTTTGGGGCAAATAAGCTCAAAGGACAAATAGAAATATCTGGCTCTAAAAATGCTTCACTACCGATTTTAGCAGCATCTTTATTATCTTATAAAAAAGTTTACTTAAATAATTTACCGAGAGTGAAAGATATAGAGACGATGACAAGTTTATTAAAATCTTTAGGATCTAAAATTAAGTTTAAAAATAATAAATTAATTATAGATAATACAAAACAAAATAAAAGGTTTGCATCTTACAGTTTAGTAAAAACTATGAGAGCTGGAATTTTAGTTCTTGGACCTTTATTAGCAAAATTTGGTAATGCAAAAGTATCACTTCCAGGAGGATGTGCAATCGGTACAAGACCAGTAGATATACATCTTGATGCATTATCAAAGCTAGGTGTAAAATATAAAATTATTCAAGGGTATGTTTATGCAACTGCACCCAAGGGGTTAATTGGATCTAAAATACGTTTTTCAAAAATATCAGTTGGTGCAACTGAAAATTTGATTATTGCAGCAAGCCTTGCTAAAGGAACGACTATATTAAGCAACTGTGCAATTGAACCTGAAATAAAAGATTTGGTTAATTTTTTAATTAAATCAGGGTGTAATATAAAGTGGATTGCGAAAAGATCACTTAAAATAAATGGTGTTAAGGAAATTAGTGATATCTCTTATTCTATTATGTTCGATAGAATTGAGGCAGGAACATACCTAATCGCAGCAGCAGTAACTGAGGGAAATTTAAAAATTAAAAATGTAATTCCTAAGATTATTAAAACTGAGATTAATATATTAAAAAAAATTGGTGCGAAAATTAATATAAAAAAAAATGAAATACATATTATTGGCAATAAAAAAATAAAAAGTATAAATATCAAAACTGCTGCTTATCCTGGCTTTCCAACAGACCTACAGGCTCAGATAATGGTGCTATTATGCAAGGCAAATAAACATTCAAATATTAAAGAAGATATTTTTGAAAATAGATTTATGCATGTTGCTGAATTAAATAGAATGGGTGCTAAAATTTCAATTAATGGAAATAAGGCAAAAGTTAATGGAAATGTTAATTTTGCTGGCGCTGAATTAATGGCAACAGATTTAAGAGCTTCAGTTTCATTAATACTTGCAGCACTAAATGCAAAAGGTAAATCAGTAATTAATAGAATTTATCATCTTGATAGAGGTTATGAAAATATAGAAAAAAAATTAAAAAAAGTTGGAGCAAAAATTAGAAGAGTTAATTAATGTTTAAGAAATATTTGGCAAAAATTATTGCAACAGATAGTGAAGGTTTACAAATGATTTCAGCATGCACTTCTGGAGCAAAGATTAAGGTGTCAGATATTAAATATTTAGCAGAAAATAAAGTTTTTTTATTATCAATAGAGAGAACTAAAATCGAAATAGATCAGGAAGATAAAAAAATTCATAGTGTTTGCAGGTTTGATTTTGTTTATAAGGTAAAATCAAAAAATATTGATCAAAAAAATAGTGATTTAGTTCTAGAATTGATTGCAATTGATTTTTTAAAAAATAGAGATGAATATGAAATAAACTTAATTTTTGATAATAATGCTTACATAGCTTTAACTACAGAAACAATTGAAGTAATACTAGAAGACCAAAATTAAATTAATAACTAATGAAAATATTAAATAGTCAAAGTAAAAATTTTAATAAAACTCTAGATATTTTGCTTTTACAAAGAAAGAAAAAAGTTCAGTCTAATTTAGTTTCAGTTTCTAGTATAATTAATGATGTTAAGAAAAATGGAGATAAGGCTCTTTTAAAGTATGAAAAAAGGTTTAATAAAAATAATATTATTGTTCCTAATTCTAAACAAATTTATAAATCAATAAAATCTCTGAATAAAAAAGTAAAGCAAGCAATTGATCTTGCTTATAGTAGAATTTATAAATTTCACTCTCTTCAAAAATTTAGAAATATTTCATACAAAGATGTTTTGAAAAATAGAATAGAGTATAAATATCTACCTTTAGAATCTGTCGCGATTTATGTTCCAGGATCAACTGCTTCATACCCATCTAGTGTATTAATGAATGCTATTCCTGCAATTGTAGCAGGAGTTAAAAGAATAATCATGATTAATCCTGGTTTTAAAGGAAAACAAAATCCTGCTGTTTTATATGCAGCCCGTAAATGCAAAATTAAAGAAATTTATTCAATTGGAGGTCCGTCAGCTATTGCTGCAGCAACCTATGGAACAAAAAAAATAGATAAGGTAAATAAAATTGTTGGTCCTGGAAATGCTTATGTTGCGGCGGCTAAAAAAGAAGTTTTTGGTGATGTTGGAATTGAGGGAATGACCGCTGGTCCTTCTGAGATAACTATCGTTTGTGATAAATTTTCAAATCCTGAATGGGTCGCGAGTGACTTAATAGGTCAAGCGGAGCATGATAATCTTGCTCAATGTATATTAATTTCAAAGGACAGATCACTAATTAATAAAGTTGAAAAAGAAATTATAAAACAATTAAAAGATATACCAAGAGCATCTGTAGCAAGAAAGAGCTTAAGGAATAATGGAATTTTAATGTATATTAGTTCTGATAAACAAATAATTAATGTTGTTAATAAAATTGCACCAGAACACCTGGAACTTAATGTTAAAAATTATAAATCATTTCTTTCTGAAATTAAAAATGCAGGATCAATTTGTTTAGGGAAATATGCTATAATGGCAATGACCGACTATAATGTTGGTTCGAACCATATATTACCAACCAATGGTTCAGCAAGATATTCAAGTGGAGTAAGTGTTAATGAATTTTATAAACGAATTTCTTATATAAAATTATCTAAAAAGGGTATTGAAAGTCTTGGACCATCAGTTATAACACTTGCAAATTATGAAGGGTTGGAAGGACACGCTCAATCTGTAAAAAAACGAATTAGGAGAAAATAAAATTGTCTAAACAAGATTTGCTTGAATTTAAAGGAAAAGTTATGGATCTTCTTCCAAATGCAATGTTTAGAGTTAAGCTAGAAAATGGGCACACCGTTACAGCTCATACTGCTGGTAAGTTAAGAAAAAATAGAATTAGAGTATTGCAAGGCGATAATGTGACAGTAGAAATGACACCTTATGATCTTACAAAAGGCAGAATAATCTTTAGAGGTTAAACTTTTGCCTCGGTAGCTCAGGAGTAGAGCAGAGCCCTGAAAAGGCTTGTGTCGGAGGTGCGAATCCTTCCCGAGGCACCATTATAATCAACTTTACATCTTGAAATAATTTAAAAAAAAATTAACTTATTCAAATAATAAATAACAAAGGACTAAAAAATATAATGAGCACATTAACTGGTAAAATTAAATGGTACAATGGTTCCAAAGGCTATGGTTTCATTGAAAGAGATGATAAAGAAAAAGATGCTTTTGTTCACGCTTCAGCAGTAAAAGAAGCTGGAATGAGATATCTTAATGAAGGTGATAAACTAGAGTTTACACTAGAGGAAGGCCCAAAAGGTGCCTCTGCAGTTAATTTAAAAAAAATAGACTAATTTAAAAATATTTCAAAGGGTGTTAAATTTATAAAATAGATTCACGTCCTTTTTTAAATTAAAGTCTTGAATAATCATAATTTTTGTCTAAAAGACAGCTCATGATTATAAATATTACATATAGAGATACTTCAAGAAGCACTCATAGAATCTGCTTCCATAGCCTTTAGGCTATTTATTTATAATATAATTTTTAATCCACACAAAAATAATATAAAAACAAGGAATGCCTGGGTGGTGTAACGGTTAGCACGAAAGTTTGTGGAACTTTAAGTTTGAGTTCGATTCTCAGCCCGGGTACCAAAAAATGAATAAAGAAAATAAATTAGTTCCTGGATTACCATCAGGATTTGAAGATCGTTGGGATAAAAAAATTCTTCTCAAAAAAAAGCTATTAAAAGCTATTGAGAATAATTTTATTAAATTTGGAGCAGAAGCTCTCGAAACCCCTTCGTTTGAAATTAGTGAAAACATAGGATCTTTTCTTGCAGAAGATGAGGCTAATCCTATGTCTGACGTATTCTCATTTCAAGATGGTGAAAAAAATATTACGCTTCGATATGATTTATCAAGCCCACTTGCAAGGTTTGTTGCTCAAAACAATCAAGAACTGCCATCAATTTTTAAACGATACCAAATTCAAAATGTATTTCGTAACGAAAAAGCAGGAAATGGACGTTACAGAGAATTTATGCAAGCTGATTTTGATATAGTTGGAAATGTTAATCCTGCTCAGGCAAATGCAGAACTTTGCAATTTAATATCAAGTACATTATCAGATTGTGGTTTAAATAATGATCAATTTACAATCAATGTAAGTAATAGGAAAATCGTTCAAGGTCTAATTGATGAATTAAAAATTTCTGAAGAAAAAAAAATAAAAGTTATTAGAGCAATCGATAAATTAGATAAGCCAGGGTTTGGATTAAAAGGTGTTGAAGATTTATTAAAAAAAGAGAGAAAAGATCAAAGTGGCGCCATTACTAAAGGAGCCGACTTATCCAATGATCAAGCAGCACAAATATTAAATTTTCTAAAAATAAAAGAATTAAAAGAACTAAAACAAACTTTAAAAAATCCATTATCTCTAGAAGGAATAAACGAGTTAGAAAATGTATTTGAAGTTCTTGGATATGGATCAAATTTTAATCAAGTTAAAACAAACTTTACGATTGTAAGAGGCCTTGCTTATTATTCTGACTTTATTGTAGAGACTAACTTAAATTTTAAAGTCACAAATAATAAGGGAAAAGAAGTAGATATTGGAAGTATATGTTCAGGTGGAGCTTATGCAAAATTGATATCAAGATTTAGAGGAGTTGATATTCCAGGAACAGGTATAAGTTTTGGTGTTGATCGATTGTTATTTGCTTTAATGCAATTAGATCAAATTAAAATAGAAGATCAAAAACCTGTTTTAGTCTGCGTTATGGATCAAAAATATTTAAAGAATTACTATGAATTAGTAAATCAGCTGAGAGATAATAATATTAATGCTGAAATTTTTTTAGATATCAAAAAAAATCTAGGGAAACAATTAACCTTTGCAAATAAACGTGAATTATCAGTTGCGATTATTTGTGGAGAAAATGAGTTTAATGAAAACACTGTCACAATTAAAAACCTTAAAGGTGTTAAGGGCGAAAACAATAAAACATTTCCAAAAGAAAATTTAATCGATGAAGTCGAAAAACTTATCTGAAAATATTCTTAGATCAGTAAAATCTAAGGGTTTTAAATATATTGATTTACCTTCAGTAATTGAGGCTAATCACATTGTTCAAAGATCTGGAGAAAATTTTAGAAAATTTATCTTTTCTTTTACTGATCATAATGGAAGTGAGTTGTGCCTTAGACCAGATTTAACAATTGCATCTTGTTTAAGATACCTAGAAAATAATTTAAAGGGCAAGGAAAAAATTTTTTACAGCGGTCAGGCTTATCGAAAATCACAAAACAAAAAAGATTCAATCATTAGAAATCAAATTGGATTTGAAATTTTAGGATCTAAGGATGAGAAAAATGACGATAAAGAAATCATAAATACATCTCTTAAATTACTGCAAAATATCAAACATTCCTCAGGAACACTCACTATAGGAAATGTTGAGATCTTTAATTTGTTAATTTCTAAATTGGATATTCCAAAGAGATGGAGGCTAAGATTGTCCAGACATTTTTGGAGGGAAAAATATTTTAATGATTTGCTAAAAAGATTAGAAACTAATGCAGATGTTGATCCTACGATTGTAGAAATAGATAAAAAGCGTTATGTCAAAATGCTTGAAGAGGATTTGTCAAATATTGTAGCAGGAAGAACAATTAATGAAATATTAAACAGATTTGATCAGAAAATAAAAGATCCTAGAGGAGTTAATAAAGGAAAAAATGTTTCAAAAATAATAAAAGATTTCTTAAAAATAAAATGTCCAATAAATAAAGCAGCTAATAAATTAAATGAATTTTTTAAAAAAAATAGAATTAATTTAGCTGTAGATCAAAAATATTTTCCAATTTCGAATAGAAAAATTTCAAAACTAAACGTAGTATTTTCAGCATCCTTTGGAAGACAATTAGAATATTACACAGGAATGGTTTTTAAAATTGATATCAAATCAAAAAGTTTATCAAAAAATATTATTAATGGTGGTCGTTATGATGGTTTGATTTTAGATCTGGGATCAAAAAAACAAATTCCAGCAGTAGGAGCTGCTTTAAATTTATAAATGATTATTTGGCTTGCATCATATCCTAAAAGTGGAAATACATGGTTAAGATCATTGTTGGCATCATATTTTTTTTCTGATGATGGGACTTTTGATTTTGATTTACTTAAAAAAATTGATGCTTATCCAAGTGTAGCTTATTTTAAAAAGTATAAAGATAATTTCTCTGATCCAGCTAGTACATCTAGATATTGGATATCAGAACAAGAAAATATAAATAAAGATAATAAACTAAGATTCTTTAAAACTCATAATGCTATGGTAAAAATAAACGGAAATAGTTTTACTAATGAAAATAATACTTTAGCTGCTATTCATATTGTAAGAGACCCTAGAAATGTAATCACATCGATAGCAAATCATTTTTTAATATCTCAAGAGGAAGCTTTTGATTTTTTGATAACTGAAAACAAAGGAATAATTCAAAAAGTTAATAATAGATATTTAGGATTTAATGCACTTTGTTCTTGGAAATTTCATGAAAAAAGTTGGTCAGAGTGTAATAAATTTCCTGTATTAACAATAAAGTACGAAGATTTTCAAAAAGAAGTTTTAAAGACCTTCGAAAAAGTAATTAATTTTATCTCAAATGTAACTAAATCAAAAAATTCATTTAATTTAGATAAAGCAAAAAAATCTGTAGAATCGTGTAATTTTGACAAATTAAGCAAGTTAGAGAATGAAAAAGGATTTGATGAAGCAGTTATGAATCAAACAATTAATAAAAAAATTAAATTTTTTAATTTAGGTATTAAAAATAATTTTCAAAATTTATTAAAAAAAGAACTTATCGATAAAGCTAATATTTCTTTTAGAGATCAACTTAAAAAATATAAATATGAATAATCTTAAAGAATTTTCTGTAGGTATTCCTAGCAAAGGTAGACTTAGAAAAGATGTTTTAAATATTTTTAAAAAAAATAAACTAAATCTTATTTCTGAAAGAGGAGAAAGAGATCTTTTAGGATCAATAAAGCAATATCAAAATATTAAGATTTTATACCTTCATGCTAGGGAAATTATTGAAAGACTTGGAGATGGATCCTTGGATGTAGGTTTTTCTGGTTTTGATTTATTGAAAGAGAGTGAAATAAACACTCAAAAAAAAATTAATGTTTTAAAAAGATATAATTTCGGTAAGGCCACATTAGTAGTTGCAATTCCAGATCCATGGATAGATGTACAAACAGTTGCAGATTTAGAAGAAATTGCATTTGAATTTAAAGATAAGAAAAAAAAAAGATTAAGAGTGGCAACAAAATATCCAAACTTAACAAGGGAATTTTTGTTTTCAAAGGGTGTTACCCAATTCAAATTAATTGATAGTTTGGGTGCAACTGAAGCTTATCCTTTTACAGGCTCTTCAGAAATAATCACAGATATCACTTCTACTGGAGAAACGTTAAAAGCAAATAATTTACGTATTTTAAAGGATGGAGAGATACTAAAATCAGAGGCTTGTATGATGATTTCTAAGTCATCAGGTAATAAAATGGGTCTTAGAAAAATATTAAAATTACTTTCTAAAAATTAAGTCTTTCCAATAAATTAGTATAATTTTGATAATATCAAGGTTCCTACCTATTGCGTATAAAGTTACAATACCTGCTATAAAAAAGAATATTTTAATTATAAAAGCCAATTCCATTTGATCAGTTTAACTTATCTTTGTCTTCCTCTGGATCTGTAACCTCAGTAATATTTGCTTGTTCAGGTGGTATTTCAGGAATTTGTTTTCCAGGTATTACACCATGTTCATCTTCAAGTTTTTTTATTTGCTTCTCTAATCCTTGTGAACCCCAAGATTTTGTAACTAGGCTTTGTAGTTGATTTGCATGAGTTTTATATGATTGAAGTGCTCCTTTAATCGCAGTTTTAACATCTGAGTATTTATCAAATATTTTACTAGCAGAGTTTATGATCTTACTAATATTTTCAATTTGCTTCCTTTCACTTTTGATTTGCTCAAAAACCTTAATCATATTCAACAGCTCAGTAGGGGATGATAAAATAAAGTTTGCTTTAAGAGCCTCTGTTTGAAGAGTTTTATCAGCATCAAGTGTTACAGAATATAAGCTTGATGCTGGAAAAAAAACAATAACAGACTGTAATGATTTTATTCCATAGAGTTTGTTATAATTTTTCTTAGCTAAACCTTTTGGTCCAAATAAGTGATTTCTAACTGATGCTATATGATCTTTAAGATATTGTTTTTTTCGATTTTCATCTTTCTCATTAATATATTTTGTCCAATGTGTTAAAGACATTTTAGCATCAATGATATAATTTCTCTCTGGAAATTTTACAAGCATATCAGGAATTACATCTTTCTCTTCATTACCATCAATGTCATAAGTTGTTTGTTTTTTTTGTGGAAAAAAATCTCTATTCTTTACAAGATTTGCACTTTCTAAAAGATTTTCTAAAATTTCTTGATTAAATTTTCCTTGATATGTGATGTTAGTTGTGAGTTTTTCCCACCAATTTGTATGTCGTGCTATTGCTTCATCATGTTTGTTAATTGCTTTTTCAGAAATTGACTTGTATTCACCTACTCCTTCAACGATACCATCAACTTTCTTATAAAGATTTGTTACCTCTACTTTTTTATCGTCAAGTTGTTTTGTTAAGTCTTTTTTTGCATCCTCTGCAGCTTTTATCTCTGCCTCCCTTGTAGCTAAATCTATTTGAGATTTTTTTAATTCTTCTTCTTTTAATTTCAGTTCATCAATTGATGCTTGATTGTTTTTTGGTTTTAGTAAAAAAAACCAAACAATACCAAATGCTACAAATCCTACTATTACTCCTAAAATTGCTTCCATAATTTAATTTAACTTTTTATCATATCTAGTAGATAATTATTAAACTTAATAGTACAAGTTATCACTTGATTCATCATGAAATGGAATAAAAAATATGATTATCCTACATCCTCAAGAGCAACTGTAGATGGAATTAGAAGATATCTTTTAGGGGAGAAAAAATTACCAAGTGTTACCTCAATACTTGACGTAACAAAATCAGAGGAAGATAAGGCTGCTCTCGCTAATTGGCGTGAAAGAACAGGTCAAAAAGAAGCTGAAGCGATAACAAAAGCAGCAAGTAGCAGGGGATCTCAAATGCACAACTATTTAGAATCTTATTTACTTGGAAGAGAGAATTTAAGTTTTTTTGAAGATAACGAACAATACAAATTAATGGCTAAAGAAATTATAGAAAAAGGTTTAAAAAATAGATTGGATGAAATTTGGGGAGTTGAATGCACTCTTTATTACCCAGAGAAATATGCAGGTACTACTGATTGTGTTGGAGTGTATGAAGGAAAAGAAACAATAATTGATTTTAAACAAAGTAATAAACCCAAAAAAGCTGAGTATATAGATTCATGGCTTCTTCAAACAAGTGCATATTCATTAGCACATAACATTGTGTATAACTCTAATATCACTTCTTGTGTAATTCTCGTTTGCACAGCAGATAAATTATTCCAAGAATTTAAAATTCAAGGACATGATTTAGTTGTTTATCAAAATTTGTTTTTGGGAAGATTAAAAAAATTTAATGAGCTATCGAATTTAACGTAGGATTTTATGGATAAAATAGTAATTTACGATACGGAAACAACAAATAGCACAATTTGGGGCTCAATAATTGAAGTAGGTGCTGTAGTTGTCGATAAAAACTTAAAAGAAATTGGTAAGCTAAATATTCGTGGCAGAATGCCCGAGGGTGAGGTTCCAAGTGCAAAGGCCTTATTAGTTAATTCAACAAGTATTGATTTACTTACTAAAGGCAATTACTCGCATTACGATTTTTTAGGCGCAGTAGAGAATTTTTTCTCTAAAGCTGGTCCAGCATTGTTTATGGGTTGGAGTAACTTAAATTTTGATAGACGAATGTTTCATTTTAATTTTTTTAAAGGGAATAGATATCCATACATTACACATTCATCACCTAATAAAGAACACGATGGTTTACATGTTGCAAGAGTAGCTCAAACTTTAAATCCTGAGACATTAAAGACTGAATTAACAGAAGCTGGAAATGAAAGTCTCGCTCTAGAAGGTTTAGCCAGACAACAAGGATTTGATACATCTCAACAACACACTGCTTATCATGATGCATTCACAAGCTTAAAAATTCTCAGAATTATTAAAGATAAACACAAAGATAATTGGGAAAATTTTTTAAACACATCGACAAAAAATAGCGTTGAAACTATTTTAAAAAGTGAGGGGATTTATTCAATTTTTGAAAACGTTAAAGGAAAAAATATGATGTATCTTGTCTCTACATTGCATCCAAATCATTGTTTTCATCCATCATATGCATCATGGGGATATTTATTTGATTTAAGAAGAGATCCCGAACCATTATTAAACTTGTCAGTAAATGATCTTAAAGTTTATTTAAAAAAATTTAGTCCAAAAGCACTTAGAGTAATCAAAACCAATAAAGCTCCTGTTGTATTAGATAAAAAGTTTGCATTAAAGGAAAAGGCATATGCAGACTTAGATTTAGAAACTATTCAAAAAAGAGCAAAAATGGTTAGAAATAGTGAAAATTTTTGTAAAAATATTCAAATCATTAATAGAGAAACAGCTGAAGAGAAAGCTCAAACTCAAACTCAAGAAGATTTATTGCCAGAAGAAACTTTATATGAAAAATTTATTCCCAACAAAGACACCCAATTATTTAAAACTTGGCATAGTTCTTCTTGGGAAGATAAATTAAGAATGTTAGATAAATTTACAGATAAAAGATGCAGTTGGTTTGGGCAAAAAATTATCTATCAAGAAGCACCACATATTTTACCACCAGATTTATATAAAAATATAAAAAGCGAAATTGCTAGACGAATTTTAAGTAAAAATAGAGAAAAATGGCAAACTATAGGAATGGCTTATCAAGAAATTGATACCTTACGAGATCAGGCTTCTAATCGAGATGACGAAGAAGAATTAAAAAAATTAGATGAAATAAATGAATTTATTATGTCTATAGAAAAAAAATATGAAATTGCCTAGTTGACTTTAAGACTGCAATTTATAGAAAGGTTATATGCTTACAAATTTTAAAGATGAAGATTTTGATACTAAAATTAAAAATGAAGATGTTTCAGTCATCCAGTTTTCAGCTGAATGGTGTGGTCCATGTAAGGCACTAAAACCAGTAATGGATAAATTATCTGATGAATATAAAGATAAGGCTGGTTTTTATTATGCTGATGTTGAGGATGGTGGAATTAACACAGGTTCAGCTGCTGGTATTAGAGGTGTTCCAACAGTTATCATTTATAAGAAAGGTGTTGAAGTAGATAGAAAAGTTGGTGGTGTTCCCGAAAGTCACATGAAGGAATTTTTAGATAAAAATATCTAATTTAAATTCAAAATTTCCCCCGCAAGATATAAAGATCCAGTAATCATTATTATATCATTTTCCTTGACTTGAATTGATCTGATAGCATCCTCTATACTTTCCTTATAATTTATATTTGAAAAGCCATTTAGTTTATTTTTAAGTTCTTTTCCTTTAATTGAATTGGGTTGATTAGGTATATCTATTGTAGTCAATGTAGCAATATCCTTAAAGAAACTCATATATTCATTATGATCTTTATTAGCCATCATTCCAAGAATGATATGTTTATTGCAATCTAAACTTTCCAAGTATTCATTCAAAACTTTTGCACCCAAAGGGTTATGAGATCCATCAACAAAAAGTTTGTGATCTTTTGCAAGCGCTTTAAGTTTTCCAGATTTAATTTCTTGTAATCTTCCAATACTATTTATTTTTAAAATACCTTTTTTAATGTGATCATCTTTAATATTTAAATTTTTTAAAGTTCTCACAGTTGCTATAGCTGTTGAGACATTTTCTAATTGAAATAAACCCTTTACATTTGGTATCGGTAACTTTATTCCCCCAAATTGATCTTCATAATAAAAGAATTCATTTTCTTGCATTGTAAAACTATAATTTTCATTATGAAAAACTTTATTCGAACTATTATTTGATATTGTTTTCTTAATATTATCCATAATTTCTTTGGTAGTTTGTTTTGCGACTATTATATTTGAGTTTAAAAGAGTTGATGTTTTTTCAAAAATAATTTTTTCAATAGTTTGCTCATTTTTGGGTAACCAATCTAAATGATCAAGGCCAATAGAGGTTACAATACTAGCAAGGTTATTATTTAATATATTAGTAGCGTCAAATCTAAAGAATAATCCACTCTCAATTAAATTGATATTTTCTGGGTATTGAGATGCTTTTAAAAAATAAGCTGCAGTCAATATTTCAAAAAAAGTAATCGGTTCATTATTGTTAACATTTTCAATTTCTTCAAGTAAACTCGCTAGATCTTCATCATTAAGTTCTTCATTATTAAAAACAAACCTTTCATTGATATTTTTGACATGAGGACTGGTGTAGATATTACATTTAAAATTTGCTTCTTTTAAAATAGAAAACATTGCTTGGATAGTAGAATACTTTCCATTAGTACCAACAAATGAGATTGCTTTAATTTTATTTTGAGGATTTCCTAATTTTTTACAGAGATTTTGAATACGATCTAGACTTAAATCTATTTCTTTAGGATGCAGCTCTTGTAAGCGACTGACTATTTTCTGAAGTTTCATTTTGTTCAGAACTTATATCAGAATTTTTTTTTAACAATATTGATAATAAGGTTCCAATTTTAGAGGCAAGATCTTTACGTTCAACAATTAAATCAACAAATCCAGTTTTTTCAACATACTCACTTTTTTGGAAATCTTCAGGTAATTCTTCTTTTACTGTACCTTGAATAACTCTAGCTCCTGCAAAAGCAATTAATGCACCTGGTTCAGCTATATGGATATCTCCAAGCATAGCATAAGAAGCCGTAATACCACCTGCTGTAGGATCTGTAATACAGACTATATAAGGTAGTCCATTTTTCTTTAGTTCATTAATTGCAAGTGTTGTTCTTGTCATTTGCGATAGAGATATTAAACTCTCCATCATTCTCATTCCACCGCCTGCACTAATACATAAAAAAGGAGTTTTATTTTCAATAGCATGCTGTATTCCATATAAAAACGCTTCACCTTCAGCAGCAGCCATTGAAGCTCCTAAAAAATCAAAATCTGAAGCGACAGCTGTGATTTTAATATTATTAATTGTTCCACAAACAACCATCATTCCACAGTCCATGCCAGTTTTTTTACGCGCATTTTTTAGTCTATCTTTATATGATTTTGAGTCTGTCCAATTTAAGGGATCATCTTTTGGTATAGGAGTTTTAAATACTTCATAATTATTTTCACCAAACAATATATTAAATCTCTGGCTTGGTTTAATACGGTGATGTTTGTTACAATCTGTACACACCCATAAATTTTGCTCTAAGTCTTTTTTTAAAATTGGCCCCCTACAACAACTCGTCCAAACACTTTTAGCTATCTCCTCTTTAGAAGCTCTTTCGTGAATAGCAGTTTTAATTTTTTCACCTGCTTTTATAATTTTTTTAATCCAATTCATTTAATTTTATTTTTTAATCTTTTAACTATACTAGTAACATTTGTGACAGGATTTTGTCTCTTTTTAATTGCATTTGTAATTTCTTTGCAAATTGCACTTCCAACAACTAATCCATCAGCTTTTTTTAATGATTTTATTGTTTTTTCAGTAATACCAAATCCAATTACAACATTTTTAGATTTATTTTGATTTTTTATTTTACTATATCTTTCCAGGATTTCTTTAGGTGAAACTTTTAATTTCCCTCCTGTAGTTGAAAGCATACTAATGTAGTAAATCATATCATGTGAATCTTTGATTATTTTTTTTAACCTAAGCTTAGATGTAGTTGGTGATACCAATTGAATAAAATTAATTCCTCTTTTTTTACATTTAGCAGCAAAACTTCTGTTTTCTGGATAAGGTAAATCTACAATAATTAATCCGTCTACTTTTGATATTTTGCATTTTTCTAAAAACTTATTTTCATTATACTGAAAAATCATATTATAGTAGCCCATTAAAATAATAGGTTTATTTTTTCTCTTACTTTTAAAATCCTTAGCAATTGAAAATACATCGTTTATTTTAATTCCATTTTTAATGGCACGATAAGCACTAGTTTGTATTTGACCACCATCAGCAATAGGTGTGTTGTGAGGAAAGCCTAATTCACAAATATCTGCATAATTTGAAATTGATTTTAATATTTCCAAGGATTTTTTTTTAGTATTGTCTCCAGCTACTGTATAAGTTAACAAAGCTGGTCTATTTTCGCTTTGAGCATTTTGAAAAGCTTGATTAATTAGAGAACTCATTATTTTTTACCTAATCTCTCTCTTAAAATATCTCTATCTTTTTTTGCATCACCACAAGAATTAACGATTATAATCGTATCTTTACTCAATTTAGGAGCAATTTTAATTGCTTCTGCAAATGCGTGACTTGGTTCTAAGCTAGGATTCAAATTTTCAAATTTAGTTACCATTTGATGTGCGTTTAATGCTTCTTCATCTGTTGCATAAGTATATCTTGCTCTTTTTGTATCCTTTAAAAAACAGTGCATAGGACTTACCCCAGGGTAGTCCAAACCAGCACTTATAGATTCTGTTTCATTTATTTGTCCTTCTTTATTTTGACATACATAAGATGCAGCTCCATGTAAAATTCCAATTTTAGTATTACAACTTAATGGAGCTGCATGCAGTTTTGATTTTTTAGGTCCGCCTGCCTCCACGCCAATTAATTCAATATGTTTTTTATTATAGTCAATAAATTCGCTCCAAAATCCATATGCTGAACTTCCACCCCCAACACAGTTAATCAATTTTATTTTTTTTGGTATTTTTTTAAATTCTGATTTTAATTGTAGTTTTAATTCTCTTGAAATTTGCGCTGTACTCCAGCCACAAATTTTAACAAATATATTTGGACCAACAGTACTTCCAACACACATATGAGTATTGTCACAATTTGATACCCAGTACCTCATACATTCACTTACAGCATCAACTAAAGTTTGACTTCCTGAAAAAACAGGAATTATTTCAGCACCATTTTTTCTTATTGCATCACAGTTAGGCTTTTGTCTTTTAATATCCTTTGCGCCCATAAATATTTTACATTTTAGACCAAATTTTTTAGCTGCCATACTTAACATTTTACCGGCATAACCAGCTCCTGTATCACCAACTATATATTTTTTACCCATTGCTTTACATATCAGTGCGTGAACAGTTGCATTGTATATTTTGTGCGCACCCCCATTAGCCTCGGAGACAACTTTTGTCCAAATTTGTGCACCACCTAGATGATTTGTTAAATTATAAAGTTTGATAAATGAGGTAGGTACACCTATATAATTTTTAAAATAATAATCTCTTTTTTTAAGAAATTTTTTATCTTTTCTTAGTTTTCTAAATTCATTTGTTAAATCTTCAATTGGTTTTTTTAAAGTTTCAGGAATAAAACTTCCTCCAAATTTACCACCCCAAAAACCATATTGATCATGTTGATCAATTAATGGAATTCCTCTTTTAAGTTTCATTGTATACCTGTTTTATCTTATTTAAAAATATATCAATTTTGGATTTATCTTTTATCCCAGAAGTCTCTAGACCCCCAGATATATCTATAATATCTGCTATTTTTTTATAATTTTCAAGATCATCATTTATTTGTATATCACCTGCTATCATTAATGGTTTGTTAATCTTTATTTTTTGAATAAGCTTATGATTAAAAGACATACTTTTTTCGTAACCTTTGCTATCAAACAAATAAATATCTGTTATCTCAGAGAACAAATGGTAATTTTGAACATCATTTTCTTCTTTTATAGTTAAAGCGGTAATAATTTTTTTATTATAAGTTTCTTTAATTTGTTTTATTTCGTCAGGCATGCAATCATAAATCTGATAATAATCAAAGGGCAAATGCTTAATTTTTTCTAAAATTTCCTCATTAGGTTTAACCAGTACTGCTACAAAATTAGATTTTTTTTTATCTAATATTAATAATTCATTAAGCTTTTCAATTTCAACATATCTTGAACTTTTTTTATAATTACAAATAAATCCAATAAATTGAGGTGGGTATTGATGATTGATAATAAAATTAAGAGTTTCGAGATCTGATATCCCACAAATTTTAGAACCTTTGATCATTTGTTCAAATGGTCAATTAATTTTCGAATATTATTTTTGATATTTCCTTTTATTAATGATCTTCCTATTACAATACCAGAAACTTTATTTTTAAAAGCATCATTAGGCGTCATCACTCTTAATTGATCATTTATATCATCTTTAGGCAATCTTATTCCTGGAGTTACAATAAATAAGTTTTTATGTTTTTTTCTTATCATTTTAGCTTCATGAGCAGAACAAACTACTCCATCACATCCAGATTTTTTGATAAGATTAGCTTGAGTTAGTACTAATTTTTCTACTGATTTTGTATAACCTATTTCTTTAAGAGAACTATTGTTAAGACTTGTCAGAACTGTAACCCCAAGTACTTTTATATTTTTATTAACTTTTTTCTTAATAGCCTTAAGCATTTTCATACCACCATTTGCATGTACAGTTATAAATCTACATTTTTTTAAATCTTTAAGACTATCTATTGCTGATAAGGCAGTCTGGGGAATATCATTTATTTTTAAATCTAACCAAAAGTCATTTTTAAAATTTTCTAAAAATTTTCTGCCGTTTTTAGAGTAAAAAAATTGTAATCCAAATTTTGGAATAATCTGCAATTTATTAGTTTGAATATGGCTTATTATTTTTTTAATTTCTTTAAGATTTGAAGTATCACAAGCAACAAATATTGTTTTATTCTTCATTATTTAATTTTTTAAACAAGTCTTTTGACATTTTAAAGTGAATTGTTTTTTTTTGAGGTGTATTAACTTTTTCTCCAGTTCTCGGGTTTCTTGATATCCTAGATTTTTGAATATTAGTTGAAAATACACCAAAACCTCTAAGCTCAACACGTTCACCTCTTTTGAGTGCTCGTTTAATTTCACTTAGAATAATATTGGTAAATTTCTCTAGGTCTTTTTTGAGAAAATTTGGGTAGCTATCTGAGAGTTGTTTTAAAAGCTTTGATTTTACAATAGCCAACTTAATTCTTTTGTTTAGTCTTTATCTTCTTCTTTTTTCTTTAAATCCTCGGAAAGTGATGAAAATGGTAAGTTTTTACCTGAGTCTTCAGATCCGTATTTGTCTAAAGCCTCTTTTTTCTCTATTTCCTCTAATAGCTTTATACTAAGTATTGCCTTTCTTTTTTCAAAATCAATATCAGCTATAGCACAGTCAAGCTTTTCTCCACCTGTCCATCTGCTTGGTCTAGCATCTGCTGCATTAACTGCAATTGCTGATTTCTTAATTTGAAAATCCATCTCACAACCTTCAGGTCTAACTATTAAAAATTTACTGTTAGTAGAGATTACTTTAACTGTAATGATTTGGTTTTTAGATTTATCTTTAAACCAATCAAAAGGATCTGTTTGAGTTTGTCTCAAACCAACTCTAATTTTTTGCTCTGAAACTTTAATTTCAAGAACTTTTACTTTTACAACATCACCTTTTTTATATTTTCCTAATTCTTCTTCACCATTGTTTAAGTAGGTTAAATCATTACAATGTAAAAAAGCATCTACATCTAGGTCTTCAACTCTTACAAATAGTGAGTATTCATTTTTGTTTACAACTTTACCCTCAAGAATTGTTCCAACAGGATATTTTTCTTCAAAAGTCTTAAAAGGGTTTTCTTGAGTTAATCTATGCGAAATTGCTACACGTCTTTTTTCTTTATCAATTTCTGTAATAATACAATTTATTTCATCACCAACCTTAAACATTTTTTTTACTGAAATATTTTTCTTAGTCCAGCTTAGTTCGCTTGAGTGTAGTAAAGTTATTAGACCAGGCTCTAATTCACAAAATGCACCAAAATCCATTAACTTAACAACTTTTACCTTATATATTTTATTTAATTCATAATTTTCGATATGTTCAAAAGGGTCAGGAGATAGTTGTTTAACAGAACATCCAACTTGAAGTTTTTCTTTATCAACGGAAATTACTTTCAAATCATGTTTTTCACCTATATTAAAAACTTCGTCAGGATGATTTACCCTAGAATAAGAAATTTCTTGTAAGTGAACTAAAACATCTAATTCACCATTAACGTTAAAGAAACAACCAAAAGAGCTATAGCCTTTTACCTCGGCTCCTTTAATGATATCTCCAACTTTATATTTCTCTATAATTTTAGCTTTATCTTCTTTTTTAAATGATGAAATAATTTCTTTTCTAGAGACGCAAGCATTACCTCTTACTTTATCTAATTTAATTAAAGCAAATTTCTGTGGCTCGTTCATTAAGTGGCTAATATCCTTTAATGGTTTGTCACTAATCTGAGACCCAGGTAAAAACATTAATGAACCTGTATCTATATGTTCTACTATACATCCGCCTTTACATTTAGATGTAATTTTTCCCATTATTGGTTCATTTTTTTCATAAGCTTCAACTAATTTATCCCAACCTTTAATTTTTTGAGCTTTACTTGCTGATACTAACACTTCGCCATGTTTATCTTCAATTTTTTCTAATAAAACTGAAATTGTTTTTCCCACTTTAATTTCATCACCAAGACCCATGCTTTTAAGTTCATTAACATCTAGCACAGGCTCACTTTTTAAACCTTCTACAAATAAGAAAACAAATTTTTCAGTAATTTTATTAATTTTACCTTCAATTATTTTGCCTTCCTCAATTTGTACTTTGGAAAGCTGGCTATTAAGTAGTTTTTCAAATTCTTTTGATGCTGGATTTGATAGATCTTTATATATTTCCATTAAGTTTTAATTTTCTTATCTATAATTTTTTTAATTTTTAAAAAACACGCTCTTTTAGTCAGTTTCGATGTATTTAGCAACACTGAATCTTTAGTTTTCTTTAATGGTGAAACTTTTCTATTAAAGTCACTTTTATCACGTTTTTTGATACTTTTAAGCACTTCTTGTAAGGAAATTTTTTTATTTAGAACCTTTAGTTCTTTATATCGTCTTATAGCTCTTGTTTTTAAATTGGCCGTTATATAAAATTTAAAATCTGCATCTGGTATAATATTATAGGTAATATCTCGCCCATCTAGACATGATCCTTTGTACTTTTTTGGAGGGTTGTAAGCAAAATTTAGTTGAAAAGAATGGACAAGTTTTCTTGTTTTTTTTACTTTTGATATAATTGATGCCTCTGTTCCAACTTCATCTGATAATAGAGATTTATTTGTAAGATCTTCTACTTTGAGATTTTTAATTTTTGTTTTGATAAATTTTTGGTTAAATTTTTCTGGAAATCTAATTTTAAGATAAGCAATCATTCTATAAATTTTTCCAGTATCTAAATAAAAAAGATTATAATGTTTAGAGATCGCTTTTGCCAATGTTCCAGCTCCTGCGGCAGCTGGTGAGTCAATAGCAATTTTAATAATATTTTTTCTTTTAATCATTATTTTTTTAAATCATTAATTATATTTAAAAATGAAGGAAAGGAAGTTTTTATAGAGTTTTTGTCGTGTATATTCCATGTTCCACCAAAAGTTAATGCAGCAATCACACTTGTCATGAAAACTCGATGATCTTTTAAGTAATTTTTAATAATAATTTTTTTATTGATTTCTAAATTAGGGTTACCAAATATTTTTATAGAGTTTTCAGTAGTAATTGTTTTAATTCCCATTTTATTTAAAATTTTTGAACCCCATTTTAGTCTTGGACTTTCTTTTTGATTTAACTCACCAATATCTTTGAAGTAAGATATTCCCTGTGCTTTAGCAGCAACTAAAAAAATTATTAAAAACTCATCAATTGCTCCACTATTTAACTTTGGTGGACAGTTAATAGCTTTTAGTTTTTTTGCACTAATAATTGAAATATCAGCTATAAGTTCCCCTTTATAATTTTTTTTATTTTTAAACTGGATGTCAACTCCCATTTTTCTTAAAATAGTTATTATACCAATTCTAGATGGATTAATGTTTACATTTTTTATTAGTAATTTTGAATTATTTGATAATGCTGTAAGAACTATAAAAAATGCACCTGAGCTAATGTCTGAAGGTATATTATAATTTAAAGGTTTTATTTTTTTAGCTTTTTGAACTTCTAGAAAATCATAGTTTTTTTTCTTTTTAACTCTTAAAGGTAATTTTAAATATTTACACAAAAGCTCAGTGTGATCCCTTGATTTTTTTGCTTTAATAAAGGTCTTGCCTACTGTTTTTAACCCTGCAAAAATAACACTGCTTTTACATTGTGCAGAAGCTTTTTTTTCTAGATAATTAATTGGCAACGGATTTTTAACTCCTAATATAGTTAAGGGCAATCCTCTATTATTTTTAAGTTTAATATCTGCACCAAATTTTTTTAATGGTTCTGCAATTCTATTAAAATCTCTTTTAGATAAACTTTTATCACCAATAATTTTAATTTTATAAGGAGTATCAATTAAAAGACCCATAATTAATCTTCCTAATGTTCCTGAGTTTTTAGAGTTAATAGTAATATTCTTTTTATACTTATATCCATCAAGACCATTACCAAAAATAGTACAATAATTTTTATTAAATTTTACTTTTGCTCCTAATTTTTTAACCGCATTGATTGCAGCCAACACATCCTCAGATAAAAGTAAATTATAGGCTTTTGATTTACCTTTTGCTATTGATGAAAATAAAGCCCATCTAATACTTAGACTTTTATCTCCTGGAACAATTATACTTTTATTAAACTTATTAATTTTTTTTTTTACGGTGATTTGATTGTTCATTAAATTTATTTAAAATTAAACGAGTCACCAAAATATGCACTTTTAGCATGAATATTATTTACTAATTCTTCGGGTGAACCTTCTGCAACTATTTTACAGTTACTTAGTATCATAGCTTTATCTACACAAGCTAATAGGTCTCTAGCTTGGTGGTCACATATACATATGGTTATATTTGTTTCTTTTTGCAAATTTACAATTATTTCTTGCAGCATCTTAATTGTTAAAACATCAAGTGCCGCGAAACATTCATCTAAAAGAAGAACTTTTGGATTACTTAATAAAGATAAAGCAATAACTAATTTTTTCTTTTGACCACCAGATAAAAATTTAGCTTTAACATTTTTTAAATTTTCTAATTCAAACTTTGAAATAAGTGAGTTAATTTTAGAATCTTCTTTGCTTTTATCATTTATTACAATTTCTGCTATTGCTTTTAAATTTTGAAATAATGTTAGATCATTAAAATAGCCACCATGTTGAGGAACATAACCTATATGAAATTTTTTTGTTCTCAAATAAATTGGATAATCTATAACATCTGTATTATTTAATTTAATTTTACCACTATTAGGCAATATCAATCCAGTTATTAAATTAAATATTGTACTTTTTCCAACACCATTAGGACCAAGCATTCCAAAAATTTGACCCTCGTTTATTTTAAAATTTATATTATCTAAGATTAATCTATTACCATATGAAAGATTAATGTTTTCAAAAGAAATAATGGAATTAGGTTTTTTGTGAGATTTTATTCTAAATTGTTTTATTAACCCCATATTAATTTATGTTTGTAACATTAACCTGTTCGCTTGAATTATACATAAAAATTTTTGTATCTTTAGTATTTGTATCAAGTTCGATTACGTCTGCTTTTAAAGTATTTTCAAGATTTTTATAAACAACATTTCTTGATATTATTAGTAAATTATTCATCATCGAGAAATCTAAATAATCGCCTGTTATTATATTGTCAACATAATCTATGTTTACATTTTTTGAGAAAATAGTGTCATAATTTATGGTGTTATACTTGCCATAATTTGAAGTAATAACAATTAATTCAGAATTTTTTATAAGCTTAATGTATGCTGTAACATCTGTAAGATAAATTATATCGCTATTATTTAAGTCAATTTCACCCTCTTTTGCAATTAGAATATACTCATTACCTTTTAAATCTCGCGAGGTATAATTAATATCTTTAATTATATTTGAGTTGTAGATAACTTCTTCGTCAATGGATTGACTGGATTTAATAGGTTTAGATAATAAATTCTCGTTATTTTTAAAATACTTAGAGTAAATAAACCAAGTTAATATTACTAAAGATGAAATTAATAAAAGTTTAAGAAAATTAACTTTTTTCATCAACCAATATTTGATTGCAAGATATTATGAATATGAAGAACACCGATTGTTTTATCCTTATTTTTTTTGTCATATACGCAAAGTGAAGTAATTTTTTTTTCATTCATTAGAGCTAAAGCTTTCACGGCAAGAGATTGTTTGTCAATACTTATTGGGTTTTTAGTCATAATTTTAAAAGCAATCATCTCATTTAAATTTTGTTTTTTTTCGTTGTATCGTCTTATTTGACCATCAGTAATAATCCCAGTAGTTTTTTTTTGTTTATTTTGAACGATTAAAATTCCTAATTTTTTATTACTTAATATTTTTAAAGCACTTTTCATATTTAAGTTTTCTTTAACAAATGGAATTTTATTTCCTGTTAACATTATATCTTCAACTGTTTTTAATTGAGCCCCAAGATTACCAGCCGGATGTATTTTTTTAAAATCAAATTTTCCAAATTTTTTGTATTGCATTGCTGATATTGCAAGCGCATCTCCTAAAGCGATCTGAGCGGTTGTACTTGAAGTAGGCACAATTCCTCCAGACTCTTTTACTTCAGGAATTACAAGTTTAATATCTGACGCTTTATATAAAATAGAATCTTTTTTTGACATAATTCCAATTAACAAAACTTTATTTCTATTTGCAAATTGAATTATATTTTTAAGTTCATTAGTTTTTCCTGAATAGCTTATTAAAATTAAAATATCTTTTTTTGTAACACTTCCTAAATCTCCATGGGAGGAGTCACTTGCTGATAAATTGAATGAAGGAGTACCGACTGACGAAAGAGTTGATGATATCTTAGCAGCTATTAGTCCACTCTTTCCAACACCACATAAAATTACTTTTGATTGACATTTGGCAATTGCAACCACAGCTTTATTAAACGAATTGTCAATTTTTTTTTTTAATTTTTGCAATGCCTTAATTTCAAGATCAATTACTTTTTTTGCTATGGGTATATATTTTTTGCTCATTAATGTGACCATATATCTTCTTTAAATTGTGCTAGGTCTAAACTTACTCTAGTTTTTAAAAATTTTAAGCAATCTTTATAAAGTTCAATTCTATTTTCTCTTTTTAATATTTTATTAAGTTCTTCATGAATTTTATGCAAATATATAACATCATTAGCACAATATTTTAATTGTGCAGGAGACAACTCTCCACCAAAGTCAGAACTTTGAAATTGTTTGCTTATATCAATATTAATAAATTCCTTTATAAGTGTTTTTAAAGAGTGATTATCAGAATATGATCTTGCTAACTTCGATGCAATTTTTGTATCTAGAATATTATTAGTTTCTACTTTAAGATAATATTTTATGTGAGCCAAATCTGCTCTTCCATAGTGAAATATTTTTGTAATGTTCTCGTCGGTTAATAATTTTTTTAAGTTTGGACAATCATAATTTTTTCTATCAAATTGAACGATATGTGCTTCAGAATTTCCTGATGATAGTTGAATTAAGCAGAGAGGGTCTCTTCTAACATTTAAACCCATAAATTCTCCATCAACTGCTATTAGATTGCCTAATCTTAAATCATCTGGTAAATCATTTTTGTGTAATTTAATATTATTACTCATTTCTAAACATATATAATGGAATTCGTATGAAAGCAAAAAATTGTCTAATTTTCGGAGGTAGTGGTCAAATTGGACGAAACTTAATCAGAAAGCTAACAAAAAATAATTATAGAGTAACTGTTGTTACAAGGAATCTTCATCAAAAAAGTTATATTATTAAAACCCAAGCTAATGTAGGCTATATTGATATTGTTGAAGCTAATATTTTTGACGAAAAAAAAATTATAAGCCTTTTTAAAAAAACAGATATTTGTATTAATTTAATAGGAATATTATTCGAAAATAAAAAAGGTAATTCTTTTAGAAATATTCATTCAGTTTTACCTTCCTTGCTAGCTAAACTTTGTAAAGAATATAGTATAGAACACTTTATTCATTTATCAGCATTAGGAATAAACGAGGCAATAGACTCAGATTATGCAAAAAGCAAATTAGAAGGTGAGAACAATGTTTTGAAAAACTTTCCATTAGCAACAATTCTAAGACCCTCAGTTGTATATTCGGTAGATGACAATTTTACTACAAATTTAATGACTTTACTAAATAGATTGCCCGCATTTCCAATTTATTATAAAGGAGAAACAAAATTTGCACCTATACATTGCTCAGATTTGACAGATATAATTTATCACATAATTTCAAAAAAGATTTATTCTAAAATTATTGAATGTACAGGGCCAGAAATTATATCATTCAAAGAACTTTTACAAAAATTATTATCACTAATTGGAAAGAAAAGATTGTTAATACCTTTACCTTTACCAATTGCAGAATTAACTGCAAGATTTTTTGAAATTTTACCAAATCCTCTTCTTACTAGAGACCAGTTAAGATTGTTAAAATACAACAATATCCCAACTGGAAAATATAAAACTAACTCAGATATTGGTGTTCCAAGTAAAAGGTTGTTTGATCAAGAAGTTAAAAGATATTGTTATATGTGGAAAGTTGGTGGTCAATTTTCAACTGAAAAATATCTATCTGAAAAAAGTATTAAAAATAATTTAAATGATTAATCTTTTAAGATGATTGAATTTTCTTTTCAATAAATTCTGGAACTTCTTCCTTGTCTTTATCAGTAATTTCTTCTTTTTTTCCTTTTGGCTGGTAAGCGTAAAGTAGATGAAGTTTACAGTAAGAAAAATCTTTTAAAGATGACCTTCCACAAAAATAAAAAGATTTCTCATCTGGATGTCCAATAGGCCATTTACATGAATTTTCATCTAATTCTTCCAATTGTTTTGGATTTTCTGGTTCAAAATCTTTCTCAATTATTAAAGATTTAAATTTACTTTTTCGACCTCTATTTGGTTTTAAATTTTTTTCTTCTTTAGAATTTTCAAAATTTTGATTAGATCTTGCAGATCTCGTTTTAATCTTTGCAGATAAATTCAGTCTGTGTGCTTTTCCAATTACTGCATTTCTACTGATACCACCAATTATTTCAGCAATTTGGCTCGCAGTATGACTTTTGCCCCAAAGTTCTTTAAGTTTATTTACTTTTTCTTCGTTCCAGCTCATAGTCTATATATTGTATAATGTATTATATAAATCACAATATACGGACTTAAAATTGTTTTAATCAATTAAAAAATGAGACTTATCAACATAAATATAAAGTTGAATGAATTAACTATTTCAATCATAGCTTGTGTCTAAGAATTAAAATTTATAAAACCTGATAAAAAAATGAGCTATTTAACAAAAAATTATAATAGAAAAAAAATTTCATTTAAATACGGAAAAGGAAGTTTTCTGTATTCAACTAATGGAAAAAAATATTTAGATTTTGTTCAAGGCATAGCTGTTAATTCCTTAGGTCATTCACATCCTAAACTGGTAAATGCTGTAACCAAACAATCAAAAAAACTTTGGCACGTCTCGAATGCATTTCAAATTCCAGAAGGAGAAATTTTAGCAAAAAAATTAGCTAAAAAAACTTTTGCAGATTTTGTTATGTTTCAAAATAGTGGAGCAGAGGCAACAGAGGCAGCAATAAAAGTTGCAAGAAGATATTTTTATTCAATTGGAAAACCTAAAAAAAATAGAATCTTATGTATCAAAAATAGTTTTCATGGAAGAACACTGGCAGCAATATATGCGAGTGGTTCAAAAAAAATGACTGAAGGCTTTGGGCCAAAAGTAACTGGTTTTGATCACTTTGAATTTGGTAATCATAAGTCTTTAAAAAAAAAAATTTTTAAAAACACGGCTGCAATTATGATTGAAACTATTATGGGAGAAGGAGGAATTAAAGAAATTCCTGAATGGTGTTTAAAGGAACTTAGAAAAATTTGTGATGAAAAAAATATTTTATTAATCTTAGATGAGGTTCAGTGTGGAATTGGGAGATCTGGTGATTTTTTTGCTTTTGAAAAATCAAAGATAAAACCAGATATTGTGCCAATTGCAAAAGGTATTGGAGGCGGATTTCCAATCGGAGCAGTTTTAATGAACAAAAAAGTTGCTTCTGGAATGACGGCAGGAACTCATGGTTCGACATTTGGTGGGAATCCTTTAGCAATGAGCGTTGGAAATTCAGTAATAGATATTATTTCAAACAAAAAATTTTTAAATAATGTAAAAAAAATTTCAAAATATTTTTTGTTAAATCTTAATAAAATAAAAAATGAGCATCCCAATATTATTAAAGAAATTAGAGGTAGAGGTTTGTTGATTGGAATACAACTAAAAACAGATCAAGCAAAATTTATAAATAAACTTATGGATAATAATTTATTAACAATTAGAGCAGCTGAAAATGTTGTTAGAGTTTTACCACCACTTAATGTAAAAAAAAATGAAATTAACCTATCACTTAAAATAATAAAAAAAGTTTGTTCAGAACTAAATTAAAATGAAACATTTTATTAATTTGAAAGATATTCCTGCTAAAGATTTAAGAAAAGTTATTGCTGATGCAAAAAAAAGAAAAAATCTTAGAAGAAAGTTAAGCACTCTTGAGGTTGATAGAGGTTCTCCACTTAAGGGTAAAATACTTATTCAAATGTTTGAAAAGGCTAGCTCGAGAACTAGAATAAGCTTTTATTTAGCAATAAAACAGCTGGGAGGTGAAACTTTAACACTTAGATCTAATGAATTACATCTCGGACAAGGCGGCGAAAGTATATCAGATACCGCAAAGATTCTCTCAACTTATGGTGATGGGTTTATGTTAAGAACAGATAGTGAAAAAAAAATTAATGATTTTAAAAATTATTTATCAATTCCATTGATAAATGGGTTAAGTCCATCCTCACACCCAACCCAAGTTTTATCTGATGTATTCACAGTTGAAGAAATTAAGAAAAAATCTATTTCAAAATTAAATATTTGTTGGATTGGAGATTCTAATAATGTTTTAGATAGTTTAATAGCAGCTTCAGTTAAATTTTCATTTAAACTTAGCATCGGATGTCCAAAAAAATTTGAACCAGGCAAAGATGTTAGAGCATGGGTAAAAAAAAATAATAAAAAAATATTTATTTATAATGATCCAAAAAAAGCAGTTATAGACGCCGATGTGATATTTTCAGACAAAGTTATATCTTTAAATGATAAAGTTAATAAAAAGATGAAAATTAAACAATTTAAAAAATTTAGAATAGATAAAAAATTGATAAGTTATGCAAAAAGAGATTGTATTTTTCTTCACTGTTTGCCTCGTGGATCCGAAGTAAGTGATGAAGTTTTTTTAAGTAAAAAATCTCATGTTTGGCAACAGGCTTTAAATAGAGTCCATGTTCAAAAAAGTATTTTATTATATTGTTTTGGAAAATTAAGGTAGTGGTAGAGGACTATCAGAATTTTGATTTAAGTATTTAATGACCGAAGCTCTATCTTTTTCTTTTCTTAATCCAGCAAACGCCATTTTTGTTCCTTTAATCCATTTCGCTGGCTTTAATAAATAACCATTTAGTTCTTCAAAAGTCCATTCTTTGTCATACGTTGCAAGTGCCTTTGAATATTTATAATCGACTAAAGATCCAACCTGCCTTCCAACTACATTGTATAATGCAGGACCAATATTATTTTTTCCTCCTTTGACAATTGAGTGGCAAGCTGCACATTTTTTAAAAATTTTTTCACCTGCAGCTACATCTCCCATCGCCATCAATGCTGATATATCAAATTTTTCTTCCGTAGTAGCTTCTACAGTTAATGATACTGATTTAGTTTGTTCTTCTTCAACTGCATAACCTGGGGTTTTAGGTGTTTCTACATGAAATATGATATCTGATAGTTTTCCAATACCAATAACCAAAAGGGCAACCATTAATACAGCGGCGATTATTTTATTAATTTCAAAAGAATCCATTTTTCTAATTTTTATTTCGGAACATATATCACGATAATTCTAAAAATTACTAAAATTTAATGTATAAATTGCCCCTATTTCAATTTAATAGTTATTATAATAATTCAATTATTAATGAAAACGTTAACTATTATACCCTCTAGATTGTCAGCAACTAGGCTGCCAGGCAAACCTTTATTAAAAATTAACAATTTGTCAATTATTTCACATGTATTTAAAAGAGCAGAAGAAGCAAATATTGGTGAAGTAGTAGTTGCAACAGAGGACCAAGAAATCTTAGACGATGTTATTAAAAATGGAGGAAGAGCAATTTTAACGAGTAAAAGTCACAAAAGTGGAACTGATAGAATTTATGAGGCGTTCAGAAAACTAGGATATAAAGATGTTGATTTGATAATGAATTTACAAGGTGATGAGCCTGAAATTAAGATTGAGGACATCAAAAGCTTAAATATAAAAATGGTTAATAGCAGATCTAGAATGGGTACACTTGCTGCTAAAATAAAAAATTTGAAAGATTTGAAAAATAAAAATATTGTAAAAGTTATAACTAAAAATCCTTTAAACAATGATGAGTTTTCTGAGGCAAAGGCCTTTTTAAGAAGTTCATCAGATGTGCCAAATATTTATCATCATATGGGAATTTATTGCTATTCGATTGAAACACTAAAAGAATTTGTTGAGTTAAATCAATCAAAAAATGAAATTAAAAATAGATTGGAACAGCTAAGAGCTTTAGATAATAACATTGCTATAAATGTTGCAATCGGCAAATCATCACCAATTGGAGTTGATACTAAGGAAGATTATATAGCCTTAAAAAAAATTATGGAATATAAGTCATCATGAGTAGAATATATTTTCAAGGAGCTTTTGGTGCATATTCACATCTAGCAGCTTTATCAATTGACAAAAATGCAGAAATATTACCATGCAAAACATTTGATGATTGTTTTAATAAAGCAATTTCTGAACCAGATTGTAAAATAATTATTCCTGAATCAAACAGAATTACAGGTAATATTGGAATAGAATATTTAATATTTAAATACAGATTAAATATTTATAAAGAGCATTTTCAAAAAATTGCACACAATCTCTTAGGTCAAAAAGGTGCAAAAGTAAGCGATATAAAAGAAGTATACTCTCATGCTCAAGGTTTATCTCAATGTTCGGAATTTATAAAAAAAAATAATATTTCTGAACACATTAGAGCGGATACAGCGGGATCTGCTGAAATGATTTCTAAAGTTAAAGATATAAAAAAAGCTGCAATTGCTTCATCCTTAAGTGCTGAAATTTATGGATTAGAGATCATTAAAAAGAATATTGAAAATGAGCATGGGAACTTAACTAGATTTTTAGTTATGGGTAGAGATATTTCTCAACCAAAGTATAGTAATAAAAAATATATAACCTCTTTTTTATTCAAGCTTAAAAGTAAACCTGCTGCTCTTTATCAATCATTAGGTGGGTTTGCTATCAATGGAGTGAATCTTACAAAGTTACAAAGTTATCCCGAAAAAAATACATTCGACTCATTCTTTTTTTTGTGCGACTTAGATGGTCATATTGAAGATCAAAAAGTCCAAAAATCTTTAGAGGAACTGGGTCTACATTGTGAAGATTTTCACGTCTTAGGTGTTTTTGAAGCAGATAAGCTTAGAGAAAAAAAATAATATTCTTTTCTTGTAGATTGGAAAACATAACTGCTATAATAGTTTTGGAGGCTAGAGGTGGATGCTGCTTGAACCCGACCAGATCTTAACGGAAGCAGTCGTAAAGACAGTTATTCAGGTTCTAGTCTCCTGAAAATTATTTAAATGAATATTAACTCAAAAGTATTAGCTTTAAAATATAGACCACAAACTTTTGATGATCTTATTGGCCAAGAAGTAGTTGCAGAAACTATAATAAATTCGATTAAAGCCAATAAAATACCCAATGCTTATTTATTCACAGGTATTAGAGGGATAGGAAAAACTACAACAGCAAGAATTATTGCAAAAGCACTTAACTGCTTAAAAGGCATTAATAATTTATGTAAAGATAACTTTTGTGAAAACTGTAAAGCTATAAGTAATTCAAGTCATATAGATGTACTGGAAATGGATGCAGCAAGCAAAACAGGAGTAGATGATGTTAGAGATTTAATTGAATTTTCAAGGTATGGGCCAACATCAGCTAACTATAAAATTTTTATTATTGATGAAGTTCATATGTTAAGTAAACAAGCTTTTAATGCTTTATTAAAAACATTAGAGGAACCACCAGAATATCTTAAATTTATTTTTGCAACAACAGAGATTAAAAAAATTCCAATTACTGTAGTATCTAGATGTCAAAGATTTGACTTGTCTAGAATAAAATCATTTGAACTATTTGAATTTATAAAGAAAATTAAAGAAAAGGAAAATGGCAAAGTAACAGATGAGGCTTTGAAATTAATTGTAAAAATATCAGAAGGTTCAGTTAGAGATGCATTATCTTTGTTGGATAGAGCACTACTGAGTTTAGATAAGGATCAAGAATTAGATTTAAATTCAGCTCAAAAAATTTTTGGATACTTTGATAAGTCAAAATTAATTGATTTATTTGAGTTAATCTTAATGGGTAAAGAGACCAAAGTAATAAATATTTATAGAAAAATTTACGATCAAGGAATTGAGCCAAAAGTTTTTATAAATGATTTTTTAGAGTTACTTTATTATTTTAAAAATATTAACTCATTAACTTTAGAGAGTACAAATTTTTCACTTAATGACGAAGAATTTTCAAAAATTAAAGATTTGTCGAATCAAGTAGATACAAAAGTTTTAATATTATTTTGGCAATTTGCGATTTCATCTCTAGATGAATTAGACATTGTCTCCAATCAACATTTATCAATTGAGATGTTTTTAATAAGATTAATGCATTTAAATTCTATAAAATCCAATAACGAAGCCGAACAGGCTGAAGTTGAAATGAATAGTGTTGATTCAGTTAAAAATACTGAAAGCGCATCATCGGCTAAAATAATTAATCAAATTAAAAATATTTCACAAGAGGAAAAAATTAAACCAGAAGTTCAAACAGAAATAAAAGCAGAACATAAAAGTAATATTAATTCATTTGAGAAACTAATTGAAATTTGTACAAAAAAAAAAGAGATCAAATTAAAATATGAATTAGAAAAAAATGTTAATTTAGTGAAATTTGAAAAAAATAGAATTGAAATATCTTTTAACGAAAGTTTAGATAAAGATTTTGTAAAAGATTTATCTTCAAAACTTTTTGAATGGACAGAAGAGAGATGGATTATTACATTTAGCAAATTGAAAGGACAAATTTCAGTAAAAGATAAACAAAAAAATGTTAAAAAAGAATTAATTGATGAAGTAAAAAATTCAAAAATATTTAAAAATATAATTGATAATTTTCCTGACGCTGAATTAGTAGATGTAGATTTAATTAATAAAGGAGCTGACGATGACTGATTTTAGCAAAATTTTAGATAAAGCAAAAGAGCTTGAGACAAAGATGAAAGAAAGCCAACAAAAAATCAAAGAAATAAGAGTTCAAGGCGTTTCTGGATCTAACTCAGTAAAAATCACCCTTGATGGCGAAGGTGAAATGCTAACAATTAAATTATCTGATGAAATAATGAAGGAAGACAAAACTATAATTGAAGATTTAATTGTTGCAGCACATAACAGTGCAAAATCCCAAATTAAAACAAAAACTACAGAAGAAATTTCAAAAGCCACAGGTGGTTTTGGAATACCTGGTTTTAAATGGCCTTTATAAATAATAGATGCAAAATATTAATGAGATAGAAGAATTAATTAAATTAATTTCAAAACTTCCTGGGTTAGGACCTAAATCAGCAAAAAGAATTGTATTAAAGTTAATTAATAACAGAGATGAGCTTGTTAAACCTATGGCAAATACTTTGGCCCAAGTTTATAAAAATGTTGTTAGATGTAATTCTTGTGGAGGACTAAAGTCTAATTCAAATGGTTGTCTTAATTGTGAAAATACAAATAAAAAATTCAATAAAATTTGTGTAGTTGAAGATATTGCTGATAAATGGTCAATTGAAAACTCAAATATATTTAAAGGGTATTTTCATATATTAGGTGGAACTATTTCATCGGCAGGACAACGAAAAGAAGATCTTCTAATTCATTCTTTAGTCGAAAGAGTTATTAGAGAGGATATTGAAGAAGTAATACTTGCAACGAGTGCAACTGTCGAAGGACAAACAACAGCATATTATATCCAAGATAGCTTAAAAAATACCAATGCTAAGATTACAAAATTAGCACAAGGATTACCCGTAGGTGGTGAAATAGAAAATTTGGATGATGGAACTTTAATTTCTGCATTTAAAAATAGAACAGGTTTAAAATCCTAATCAAATTGATTTTTTCATTAATCTATTAAAATGAAGTAATGGTTCCGTATAGCCTGATGGTTGATATTTTCCATGAAAAACTAAATCACAGGCTGCTTTAAAAGCTATTGATTTATCAAAATTTCCAGACATAGCCTGATAAGGATCTTGATCTTTCATGCTGATGTCTTTGAGATTTTGGTAATCAACAACTTTTGCCATTTTTTTCATAATTTCTAAAACTTGCTTCTTGCTACAAACACCATGATGTAACCAATTTGCAATATGTTGACTACTTATTCTGCAAGTTGCTCTATCTTCCATTAAACCTATACCATTTATATCTGGGACTTTTGAGCATCCTACTGACTGATCAATCCACCTAACAACATATCCTAAAATACCTTGTGCATTATTTTTTAGCTCTTTTTCAATTTCATCTTTTGACCATTTGGGATTATTATTAACTGGTATGGTGATTAAGTAATCTAAATTAGCTGGTTTTCTTTTTTTTATTTTTTGATGTAGAGAAAAAACATCAATTTCATGATAATGTAACACGTGAATAGCAGCTGCAGTTGGAGAAGGGACCCAAGCACAATTTGCCCCTGAAAGAGGGTGTGAAATTTTTTGAGATAGCATTTCATCTAATAAGTCTGGCATAGCCCACATACCTTTTCCAATTTGTGCTCTTCCAGAAAAACCACACATCAAGCCTATATCAACATTATTATTTTCATAAGTTTTGATCCACTTAGTTGACTTCATATCGCCTTTTAAAACCATTGGACCAATTTCCATAGATGTGTGTATCTCATCACCAGTTCTGTCTAAAAATCCTGTATTAATAAAAAATACTCTCTTTTTTAAAACTCTAATACACTCTTTAAGATTAACTGAAGTCCTTCTTTCTTCATCCATTATACCACATAAGATTTGGTTTTTTTTTAATTTTAAAACTTTTTCAACTCTCTCAAAAATAAGATTGGTAAATGCACACTCCTCTGGTCCGTGCATTTTTGGTTTTACAATATAAATTGAATTAGTTCTTGAATTACCTTTTCTTTTAAAATCATGAAGGCAAGCTGCAGAGGTTATAAAAGCATCTAAAATTCCTTCAGGGCACTCTGAACCATCTTTTAGCAAAATTGCATGATTTGTCATTAGATGACCAACATTTCTGTTTAACAATAAAGATCTTCCATGTAGTTTAATTTTTTTATTTTTAATTGAATTGTATTCTCTGTCAGAGTTTAATTTTCTTGTAATTATCTTTCCATTTTTCTTAAATGTTGATTGAAGAACTCCTTTCATTAACTTTAACCAATTTTTATATCCTAAAACTTTATCTCCAGCGTCAACTGCAGCAACACTATCTTCATGATCACAAATTGTTGAAATAGCGGATTCTAAAATAATATCATGAATTTTTAGTAAGTCTTGATTGCCATCAGGATTATTTTTTTCTAATTTTTTATTGTGATCAAACATTATATCTATGTGAAGATTATTGTTTACAAATAAAAGAGATGACAATTTATTTTTATCTTTTTTGTATCCAACTAATTGTTTTTTATTTTTCAATTCAATGTTTAATTTTCCATTATTAATATTTGGTATTTTATCTAAATTTCTCCAACTGATATCTTTAAGAGGTATATATTTGTCTAGAAGATTTCTAGCATATTCAATAACTTTTTTTCCTCTTATTGGATTGTAAGTTTTACCTTTTACTGCACCTTTGATTTCAGGAATTATATTTGAACCGTATAAGCTATCATAAAGACTCACCCATCTTGCATTGGCTGCATTTAATAAAAACCTCGCATTAGATACTGGGCAAACTAATTGAGGACCACAAATACTTGAGATTTCTTTATCTACATTTTTAGTTTCTATTTTAAAGTTTGGGCCTGATTTTTTAAGATAACCAGTTTTTTGTAAAAAGGTTTTATATTCTTTGAAATTGAATTTCTTTTCTTTTCTTTCAAGATGGAAAGAGTCTATTGATTTTTGTATTTTTTCTCTTACCTCTAAAAGCTTCTTATTTTTTGGTGACAATTCATGTACAGTTTTGCTGA
>CACJRK010000002.1 GCA_902595795.1 uncultured Pelagibacteraceae bacterium | reverse complement strand
TTTGATTCCTAAAATAAATTTAAAAAAAATAAATAAAGTCATTGGCAATAATACAATCTCAGCTGTTAGATCGGGTTTTTTTTGGGGTTATGCGGGTTTAATTGACAATATTATTAATTTAATTAAGAAAGAGACCGGAAAATCTTTTAAAGTAATTATTACTGGAGGATTTTCAAATTTATTTAAAAAATCAATTAAAACGAAAGCAAGTCATAACCAAGATATTACAATTAAAGGCTTAATCAAGATTTCAAAATTAATTAAATAATGAAAGATGAACTATTATTTTGTCCCTTAGGCGGATCAGGCGAAATAGGTATGAACATGAATTTGTTCGGCTATGGACAGCCTAGTGATCATAAATGGATTATGGTCGACATAGGGGTAACATTTGCAGATGATACTATTCCAGGTGTTGATTTAATTTATCCAGATCCTGGATTTATAGTTGAAAGAAAAGATAATTTATTAGGAATTGTTTTAACACATGCTCATGAGGATCACATAGGTGCTATTGCTCATCTATGGCCAAAATTACAATGTAAAATTTTTGCAACTCCTTTTACAGCTGTATTAATTCGAGAAAAGTTTAGAGAAAAACAAATCGATATAACCAAAGATTTACAGATTGTTGAGTTAAATGGAAAGGTTTCTTTGGATCCATTTGAAATTGAATACATTACTTTAACTCATTCCATATTAGAACCAAACGGACTTAGGATAAAAACTCCTGCAGGAGTTATTTTGCATACTGGAGATTGGAAGGTAGATCCAAATCCTTTGATTGGAGACAATATAAACGAAAAAAGATTAAAGGAAATAGGTGAAGAAGGTGTGCTAGCAATGATTTGTGACTCAACAAATGTTTTTAGCGCTGGTAGGTCAGGTTCAGAATTAGATGTAAGAAAAAGTATGTTAAACGTTATGTCTCGATTAAAAAAAAGAATTATCATAACGTCTTTTGCTTCAAATGTAGCTAGAATGGAGACAGCTTTTTATTGTGCAGAACAAACAGGAAGACAAATCTCGTTAGTTGGGAGGTCAATGCATCGTATTTATAAAGCTGCACGTCAATGTGGATATTTAAAAAATACAATTGAACCAATTGATCCAAGAGAAGCTAAAAATTTCTCAAGAGAAAAAATTGTATATTTATGTACTGGAAGTCAAGGTGAACCAATGGGTGCAATGATGAGAATTTCAAGTTATGTACATCCAGATGTTTTTATTGAAAAAGGTGATGCTGTAATTTTTTCTTCAAAAATTATACCTGGTAATGAAAAAAAACTTTATAAACTTCACAATCAACTTGTTAAGGATGGAATAGAGGTGATATCTGAAGAAACTGAATTTGTTCATGTTTCTGGACATCCAAATAGAGAAGACCTTAAAGAAATGTATCAATGGGTAAAACCTAGATGTGTAATACCTGTACACGGTGAACATAGGCACATGATAGAACACATTAATTTTGCAAAAGAAATGCAAGTGCCAAATCCAGTTCAAGTAGAAAATGGTGATATCGTTAAGTTATATCCAGGTGAGAAACCTGAAGTATATGACAAGGCTCCAAGTGGTAGACTCTATTTAGATGGCAGTGTTAGTGTTGATCCAGATTCACAATCGATAAAAGATAGGAAAAATTTAAGTGCAAATGGATATCTTGAGGTAACAATAATGATTACACCTAAAGGAAATATGCACAACAACCCTATAATTTCATTTCGTGGTTTGCCTGTAGATGATCGTGATGATTTCGTTTATGGATTAGAGGAGGAAATAGAGAAAACCTCTAGAACTTTTAAAATAGGAAGCAAACAACAAGAACACAATCTTATTGATGCATTAAAAATTACCTGTAGAAAATTTTCTAAAGAGAGAACAGGAAAAAAACCTTTTACCAATATTAATTTAGTAAGAATTTAATGAGCACAACAGGCTTAGCTATTATCTATATAATTATATGGTGGATAGTTTTTTTTGCTATTTTACCTATTGATGTGAATCGAACAAAGACTGTAAAAATCGATGGTGAGGATCCTGGATCACCTGAAAATCCAAAAATGTTGAAAAAATTCTTATATTGTACTGGAATTACTACTGTCATTTTCATCATAATTTACTTATTAATTAAATTTGAATATTTAAATTTAAGAAATATGATTAATTAAGATGCTTTTATCAAATTCATTTATACCAATATTAAAAAATAATCCTTCAGAAGCAAAAATTAAGTCTCATCAATTAATGTTGAGAGTAGGTATGATTAAGCAAGCGTCAGCAGGAATTTATTCATGGTTACCTTTAGGTTTTAAGGTAATGAAAAAAATAGAAGATATTGTTAGACAAGAGCAAAATAAAATTGGAGCTCAAGAAATATTAATGCCAACAATTCAATCTAGTGAAATTTGGAAAGAAAGTGGTCGTTATGAAGACTATGGTGAGGAGATGCTTAGAATAACTGATCGCCAAAATAGAGAAATGTTGTATGGACCAACTAATGAAGAGCAAGTTACTGAAATTTTTAGATCTTCACTAAAATCTTATAAATCACTTCCACAACTTTTGTACCACATACAATGGAAGTTCAGAGATGAAATTAGACCTAGATTTGGAATTATGCGTGGTAGAGAGTTTTATATGAAAGATGCCTATTCATTTGATGTATCTGATGAAGAAGCATTTTATTCTTATAATAAATTTTTTCTTTCATATTTAAGAACATTTAAAAGATTATCTCTAATAGCAATACCCATGGCTGCTGATACAGGACCAATTGGTGGAAATTTATCTCATGAATTTATTATTCTTGCTGATACAGGTGAAAGCAAAATTTTCACAGATAAAAGAATATTTGACCTTAATAGCGATGATACTCAATTAGAAAAAGCATCACTAGAAAGTATGAGAAAAAAATATGAACAGTTTTATGCTGTAACTGATGAAAAGTTTAATAAAGAAGAATTTGAAAAAACTGTTTCTAAAGAAAATCAATTGATCACAAAAGGTATAGAAGTAGGTCATATATTTTATTTTGGTGACAAGTATTCAAAACCAATGGGTGCATCTGTTGATTTGCCAGGAGGAAAAAAAGATTTTGTTAAAATGGGTTCTTATGGAGTTGGTGTATCAAGGCTCGTAGGTGCTATAATTGAGGCTAAATATGATGAGAAAAATGAAATCATGAAATGGCCATTGTCTGTTGCTCCTTATGATATTGCTTTAATACCTATGATAAATAAAAATGATGCCTCTGCTTTAGAAAAAGCAAATAATATTAATAAAGAATTACTCAATAATAATATTGATGCAATTATTGATGATACAGATGAAAATTTCTCATCAAAAATTAAAAAAATGAATTTAATTGGCGCTCCGTACCAGATTATTATCGGTAAAAAAAGTGAAGGTGATTTATTAGAGTTCAAAGAAACTGGTAGAGAAACTCAAAATTTACAACTAAGTAAAATTATAGAAATTATAAATAAACAGAAAAATTCAATTTGATTTCTACTTTAGAAAAAGAAATTACTTTTAGATTTTTAAAAGCCAGAAAAAAAGATGGTTTTTTGAATGTAATATCTATTTTTTCTTTTATTGGTATAAGTCTTGGAGTTGCAGTTCTTATCATAGTGATGTCAGTAATGAATGGATTTAGGACAGAACTGATTGATAAAATTGTAGGCTTTAATTCACACATCACTGTACAAACTTATGGAAATTCAATTAATGAAAACAAAATACATAATAATAATTTAGAATTAATTTCAGAAAATATTATTTTTAGTAACTCAGGTGAAGCTATTATACTTAAAAACAATACTTCAAAAGGAATAATTTTACGTGGATATGAAACAGATAATTTTTCAAGTTTGGAAATCGTTAAAAATGATAAATTTAAAGGAAAGAAACAATTAAATAGAAATTTTATATCTATAGGAAACGAATTAAGTTTTTCTTTAGATCTTAAAATAGGTGATGAATTAACTTTAATGTCACCATCAGGGGTAGAAACAATTATTGGCAGTATGCCAAAACAAAAAACGTTTCTGGTGACATCAATTTATAATAGTGGATTGGCTGAATTTGATAACAATATAGCATTTATTAATTTAAGTACTCTTGAAGATTTTTTTAACTATAAGTCAGAAGATAGAAATTTAGAAATATATTTAAAGAATCCAAATAAAATTGAAGAGCAAAAATTCATTGTTCAAGAAATTTTTGATGAAGAATTTGTCTTTAGCTGGGCTGATACGAATAGTTCGTTATTTTCTGCTTTAAAAGTAGAAAGAAATGTAATGTTTATTATCTTATCTTTAATAATTATTGTTGCAGCCTTTAATATAATTTCGGGATTAACAATTTTAGTTAAAAATAAAACAAGAGATATCGCAATTTTGAAATCAATTGGTGTTTTAAATAAATCAATTGTAAAAATATTTTTTTTAGTAGGGGTAATTATAGGAACATCAGCTACCATTTTTGGAATTTTCTTAGGTGTAATTTTTTCTCTTTACATAGAAAGTTTTAGACAGTTTTTAAGCTCAACATTTAATATTAGTTTATTTCCAGAAGAAATATATTTTTTAAGTAAGATGCCCTCTGAAATAAACCCCACATCAATTTTTTTAATTTCAATTTGTTCAATACTTATAACAATTATTGTATCAATTTTTCCAGCTTTTAAGGCTGCTAAATTAGACCCAATTAAATCATTAAAATATGAATAATTACCTTGAATTAAAAAAAATATCTAAAAGTTTTAAAACTGAAAAAATAGTTAAAGTATTAAAAAATCTTTCTCAAAAATTTTATAAAGGTAAAACATATTCTATAATGGGACCCTCTGGATCTGGTAAATCAACTCTATTAAATTTAATTTCTTTGATCGATAGACCAACATCTGGATCAATTAACTTTAATGAATATAAAGTAAATTATGAAGAGTCAGAAAAAAATGATGTTTTTAGATCAAAAAAAATAGGAATTATTTATCAACAAAACAATCTTCTCCCTGATTTTACAGCTTTAGAAAATATATATTTGGCTTCACTTGCAGTCAATAACAGTAAAGTTTCAGCAATTTCAAATGCTCAAAAATTGCTAGAAAAAATTGGTCTTTCAGATAGGGCTGATCATTTTCCATCTCAATTATCAGGTGGCGAGGCCCAAAGAGTTGCGATAGCAAGAGCAATTGTAAATGATCCTGAAATTATTTTAGCAGATGAACCAACTGGAAGTTTGGATATGAAAACTGCAAAGGATGTTTTTGAACTTTTAAACAAACAAAAAAGGTCGGATAGACTAATTATATTTGCAACTCATAATAGATTCTTTGCTAATAAGGCAGATTGCCTATTGGAGATGATAGATGGTAGTATAAAATCATCCAATGGCTGAGTCTCATTCTCAAAATTTTAATCATCTTAAAATTCACACTCAATATTCTATTTGCGAAGGAGCAGCTAGGATTGATGATTTACAAGAATATTCAAAAAAAAATAAAATAAAATCATTAGGTTTGTGTGACACCTCAAATTTGTGTGGCGCACTTGAATTTGCTGAAAAAATCTCAAAGTCAGGTACCCAACCAATTATTGGAACTCAAATTAATTTTAAAATCAGAGAAACAACAGGTTTACTTCCTTTATTTGCTTTAAATGAAATTGGATATAAAAATATAATAGAACTTTCATCTTTTTCTTATTTAGAAAACGATGAATTGTCTGATCCACATGTAGATTTTGAATTACTATTAAAAAATTCTGAAGGTGTTTCTGTATTTTCGGGAACAGTGTTTGGTCTATTTGGTAAATTATTTGATAAAGGAAAACTTTCAGAAATTGATGAACTTTATAGTAAAATTAAAAATATTTTTGGTGATAGATTTTATTTAGAAATTCAAAGACACAATGATCAAAATGAAATTGGATTTGAAAAATTTAATTTAAAAAAATCTTTAGATCTAAAAATACCTATTATTGCAACCAATGAAGTTTTTTATTTAGACAAAGAAATGCATGAAGCACATGATGCATTAACTTGTATTGGTAACAAAACATACGTGAATGAAAAAAATAGATTAAGATTAACTAACCAGCATTATTTAAAAACAAATTCAGAGATGTCCGAATTATTTGCAGATTTGCCTGAGGCTTTAGAAAATAATTATAATTTTCCATTAAGATGTAATTACAGGCCATTATTTTCAAACCCAATACTGCCAAATATAAGTAGCGATAAAGACGGAAATGCAGATGAAATTTTAAAAAAAGATTCAATAGAAGGATTAAAACTTAAATTCAACAGAATCTTTAGTCTAAGTGATGAAGAATTAGAAAATAATAATTCTTTTAAAGAGTATAAAGATAGACTTGATCATGAACTTTCTATTATTATAGAAATGAAATATTCTAGTTATTTTCTTATAGTCGCTGACTATATAAAGTGGGCTAAAAGTAATGATATTCCTGTAGGTCCTGGAAGAGGTTCAGGAGCTGGTTCTTTAGTGGCTTGGTGTTTATCAATTACCGATGTAGATCCAATAAAATTTAATCTTATTTTTGAAAGATTTTTAAACCCAGATAGAATTTCTATGCCAGATTTTGATATCGATTTTTGTGAGGAAAAAAGAGATCAAGTATTTGAATATTTAACAAATAAATACAAAAAAAGTGTAGCTCACATAATCACTTTCGGTAAACTGAAAGCACGAATGGTAATTAGAGATGTGGGGCGTGTGCTCGGTTTAGCCTATGGCTTTGTAGACAGTATATCTAAAATGATCCCATTTGATCCATCTAGACCACAAAATCTAACACAATGTATTGCTGGTGAACCTAGATTACAAAAACTTATTAATGAAGATCCTAGAGTCAAAAAATTAACAGATTTATCTTTAAAATTAGAGGGACTTAATAGAAATGTAGCAACCCATGCTGCTGGGGTTGTAATTGCAGATAAAAAACTCACTGAAGTTGTTCCATTATATAAAGATGCATCAGCAGATTTGTTATTACCATCAACTCAATTCGATATGTACTCTGCAGAAAATGCAGGTTTAGTAAAATTTGATTTCTTGGGTTTAAAAACACTTACAGTAATTAACAATACACAAAAGCTTGTAAGAAAAAAAATTAAAGATTTTAATATAGAAAAAATTAGTTACGAAGATCAAAAAGTTTTTGATCTATTATCATCTGGTAAAACAGTTGGATTGTTCCAAATTGAAAGTGCAGGAATGCGTGAGGCTTTAATTCAAATGAAGCCTAATCATATTGAAGACATTATTGCATTGGTGGCTTTGTATAGACCAGGACCTATGAGTAACATTCCAACTTATAATGATTGTAAACACGGAAAACAATCACCCGATTATTTACACCCACTTTTAGAAGATATTTTAAAGCCAACTTATGGAGTAATTATTTATCAAGAACAGGTAATGCAAATTGCACAAAAATTATCAGGTTTTACTGCGGGACAGGCGGATCTTTTAAGAAGGGCAATGGGAAAAAAGAAACGTGCAGAGCTTGAAAAACAGAAACAGGGATTTATTGAAGGAGCTGTTAAAAATGGAATAGCAAAAGATGTTGCTGCAGGTATTTTTTTAAAAATAGAACCTTTTGCTGAATATGGGTTTAATAAAAGTCATGCAGCGGCATATGCAATTATTTCTTATCAGACTGCTTTTTTAAAAACATATTATCCAAAAGAATTTATAGCAGCATCAATGACTATGGATATTTCAAATCAAAATAAATTAAGTGAATTTTATGAAGAACTAAAAAGATTAAATATCGAAATTGTTCGTCCTGATATTAATGAATGTTTTGCTGATTTTAGAACAATTGATAATAAATTTTATTATGCTTTGGGTGGTATTAAAGCTGTTGGGTACGAGGCAATATCCAACATAGTTGAAGAAAGAATTTCTAATGGAAAATTTGATTCAATTCATGATTTTATGAATAGGGTAAATCCTAAAGATATAAATAAACTTCAATTAGAAGGACTAGTTAAGGCTGGTGCTTTTGATAATTTAAATTCAAATAGACAAGCATTATTTGCTTCAATCCCAAGTATAATTCTTAAAAATAAGAATATATTTGAGAACAAATCAGCTAATCAAATTGATTTATTTTCTGAAGATACAAATATTCAAGATGATATTTTAATTAAAATCGAAGATTGGAAATTTGAAGAAAGATTGTCAAAAGAATTTGAAGCGATAGGTTTTTTTATTTCTGATCACCCATTAAATCAATTTACTGAAATTTTTGACGATTATAAAATTACTGATTATTCTAGCTTTATTTCCAAAGATGACTTAAAAGATTCTAATATAGCAGCAACATTATTAAAGGTTCAAGAAAGAAAAACTGCAAAAGGAAATTCTTATGCCGTTTTGAAATTAACTGATTTATCTAGTGTATTTGAGCTATTTATTTTTTCTGACGTTTTAGAATTTAATAGGGAAATTTTAAATGAGGGAAGTTCACTAATTTTGACATTATTTAAAAATGTTTCTAATGATGAAAATAGGTTAACAAGAATTAATGTCCAAAAAATAGCTTCACTTCAAGATTTATTTAATAGCCCTATAAAAGAAATTTCATTCGATCTTAAATCTCAAGGTCAAATTGAAAAAATATCAAAAATGTTAAAAAATGATGGAAAAACAATAGTTAATATTAATCTATTTACTGAGGATAATATCCTTAAATTTAGATTGAAAAATTCACGTAAATTAGACAGAAAATCCCTAAATCTTTTAAGAAATCAAGAAATTCAAGCAATTATTAAGTAATTAATACCTTGTTAATCATCACAAATATTTGTAAATACTGCATAAATTAAATTAACACGCACACAGTTGTTGGTTTTATACCTCCGGTCCTTAATTGGAAATTACTGTGGTGGCTTAACCGGGAATAAATATGAAAATACCTAACATAACAATACAACAATTATTAGAAGCAGGAGTTCATCTTGGTCATAAAACCTTAAGATGGAATCCAAAAATGAAAAAATATATTTTTGGAAAAAGAGACTCTATTCATATATTAGACTTAACACAGACTTTAGAGCTAACTAAAGTTGCATTGGAAAAAATATATTCAACAATTGCAAATAACGGAAAAATTTTGTTTGTATCAACAAAAAAACAAGCATCAGAAGCTATTGCTGAGATAGCTAAAGAAACAGATCAATATTATGTAAACTACAGATGGTTAGGCGGCATGTTAACTAATTGGGGGACAATATCTGGATCAATCAAAAAAATGAAAAAATACGAATCTGATCTTGCAGCTGAAAATAGAGGTTTCACTAAAAAAGAACTTTTAAAAATGAGTGTTAAAAAAGATAAACTTGAAAGATCATTAGGAGGAATAGTAGAGATGAAAAAAACTCCTGATTTAGTTTTTATAATTGATACAAATTATGAATCATTGGCAATTGCAGAGTCTGTAAAATTAGGTATACCTATAATCGCAATTCTTGACAGTAATTCTAATCCAGATAATATCGATTATCCAATACCTGGAAATGATGATGCACGTAGATCCATAGATCTATATTGTAGTTTAATAAAAGAAACGATTAATAATGCAAAAAATTCAATTCCATCACCTGAAATTAAAAAAGATACCTCAGAGAAAAATAAAGTAACAGATAAAGAAAAAACTATTCAAGAAATAGATAGAGAAAAACTTGAACAAAAATTTTCAAAAGAAAAAAAGGAGTCACTAAATTAATGAGTAATATTGAAAATGTTAAGAAATTAAGAGAATTAACAGGTGCAGGATTTAAAGATTGTAATTTAGCTATTAGAGAGTCTGGTGGAGATGTTGAAAAAGCTATTGAAATTTTAAGAGTTAAAGGAATTTCAAAGGCGTCTAAAAAAATGTCTAGAGATGCTAAAGAAGGTGTTGTCGCTGTAAGTGGTAATGAAAATAAAACATCGGTTATTGAAGTAAATTGTGAAACCGATTTTGTTGCAAAAAACGAAGATTTTACAAATTTTGTTAAAGAGGTTAGTGAATTAAATAATGAAAAAAATTCTAATTTAGATGAATTAAAAAATACCAAAATGAAAAATGGTGAAACTGTTGAAAATAATGTCGTATCTTTGATCGCTAAAATTGGTGAAAAAATTTCTATAGGAAAAGTAAAAACTATAGAAAATACCGGAACAATAAACAGTCATTACTTACATACTATTGTGAAAGATAATATTTCTAAATTAGCTGTTATTGTATCATTGGAAACTAAAGAAAATTCAGATGATGTTAAAAACTTTGGTAAACAATTATCCATGCATATTGCTGCCTCTAACCCTTTGGCATTGACATCCGATCTAATAGACAAATCAATTATTAAAAAAGAACAAGAGCTTGTAAATGAAGAGCTAAAAAATTCAGGTAAACCAGATGATATTGCAAAAAAAATTAGCTTAGGTAAAATGAACAAATTTAAAGAGGAAAACTCTCTTTTATCTCAATCTTGGGTTATGGAACCCAAAAAGAAGGTGCAAGATATAGTCAAAGAACTTTCAATTGCTGATTTAAAGATAAAAGAGTTTTATAGAATTAAGATCGGAGAGTAAATGTTTGACGAAAAGTCATACAATATTAAGATGGATAAAGCCATTGAAGTATTCTCAAAAGAGCTATCTTCTCTAAGAACAGGTAGAGCAAATGCATCAATCCTAGATTTGATTAAAGTTGATGTTTACGGTCAACAAATGCCTATAAATCAAATTGGTAGCATAACAACACCTGAACCTAGAACAATAAATATCCAAGTTTGGGATTCAAATAATGTTACAATGGTAGATGCAGCAATTAAAAAGTCTGATTTAGGTCTAAATCCACAAATAGATGGTCAGTTGATAAGACTACCAGTGCCAGAACTAAATGAAGAACGTAGAACAGAATTAAAAAAAATTATAAAATCAATTGGTGAAAAATGCAAAGTTTCAATTAGAAATATTCGTAGAGAAGCAAATGAAGAATTAAAAAAACTTTTAAAATTAAAAGAAATTGGTGAGGATGAAGAAAAGTCCTCGGAAAAAATTGTTCAGACAATTACTGATGATCATATTAAAATTGTTGAAGAAAAGGTTTCTTTAAAAGAAAAAGAAATAATGACCATATAAAATGAACCCAATTAATCATGTAGCCATTATAATGGATGGTAATGGCAGATGGGGACTAAAAAATAAAAACTCAAGAAACGAGGGCCATAAGGCTGGTTTGGTTGCATTGGAAAAAATAATTAGACAAACGATAGATCAGAAAATTAAATATTTAACGCTCTATGTATTTTCTACAGAAAATTGGAAAAGACCTAAAGAAGAAATAAACTTTTTATTCAATTTATTAGAAAGTTTTTTAAAAGACAAAATTGAAGATCTTCATAAAAAAAACATTAAATTAAAAGTAATTGGTAAAAAAAAAAATTTTTCAAAAAGATTGAACTATTTACTAAATTTATCCGAAAAAAAAACTTACAAAAATAAAAAATTACAGGTGAATCTTGCACTTAATTATGGTTCTAAATATGAATTAATTCAATCTTTAAAATCGATTGTAAAAAAAAAAATTAATATAAATGAAAAAAATATTCAAAAAAATTTATATACTAAAAATATTCCCAACCCAGATATTTTGATAAGAACTGGTGGCACTAATCGATTGAGTAATTTTCTTTTATGGCAAATTGCATATTCAGAAATTTTCTTTGAAAAAAAAATGTGGCCTGATTTTAATGAAAATGATTACTTAAAGATTATAAAAAAGTTTAAATTAATAAAAAGAAATTTCGGGAATATTTAATGCTTAGTAATTTATTAAAAAGAACAATTACATCATTTATTTTAATAGTAATTTTATTTATTGGCCTTTTTTTTAATGAGCTAAGTTGGCAAACTTTGGTTATTTTATTTTCAATATTATGTTTCTATGAGTTTAACAACCTTTTATGTAAAATTTATAAAAATAAACTTATTATTATAATTTTACTTTTTTTAGTTATTTTATATTTATATTTTTTTTATTTTATTTTAATTAAAATAAGAGCAGATTATGGAGAAGAAATAATTCTTATATTATTAATAACATGTTTTTTTTCAGATATAGGTGGATATTTTGTTGGTAAAACAATTGGGGGACCAAAATTAACAAGCTTAAGTCCTAATAAAACAATATCAGGTGCTCTTGGGTCAATTATCTTTACAATTATAGGGACAACTATTTTTATACTTATTTTAAATAAAATAGACACTTATTCGATTAAATTAGAATTTTCTTTTAGATTTTATATATGGTTAATTTCAATGTCCATATTTTGTCAAATAGGAGATTTATTTATCTCATATATGAAAAGAAAAGCTAACATAAAAGATACAGGAAAAATTTTACCAGGACATGGCGGAATTCTAGATAGAGTTGATGGAATTATATTTGCAATCCCTTTTGGTGTTTTAATATATTTTATTTTATTTTTAAGTTTATGAAAAACAAAATTGCAATATTAGGTTCAACAGGATCAATTGGAAAAACATTAATCAAGATTTTAAAAAAAGATATAAAAAATTTTGAAATAGTTTTATTAACTGCTAATAAAAATTATAATGAATTAATAAGGCAGGCTAAAATATTAAATGTTAAAAATTTAATTATTACAAATAAAAATAGTTTTATAAAATTAAAACAAAATAATATTTCAAAAAAAGTAAATATTTTTAATAATTTTCAGTCATATAATAAAATTTTTAAAAAAAAAATAGACTATGCAATGTGTTCGATTTCAGGTTTAGAGGGTCTGAGCCCAACAGTTAATATTATAAAGTATACAAAATCTATTGCTATTGCAAATAAAGAAACTATTATTTGTGGTTGGAATATTTTAAATGCAGAACTTAAAAAAAATAATACTAAATTTATTCCCGTAGATTCTGAACACTTTTCTATAAACTATGCTTTAAAAAATAATTTAAATTTTAATGTAAATAGCATTTATTTAACAGCCTCGGGTGGCCCATTGCATAATGTTCCTTTGAGCAAATTTAAAAATATTAAAATTTCAGATGTTTTAAAACATCCTAATTGGAAAATGGGAAAAAAAATATCAATTGATTCTGCTACCTTAATGAATAAAGTTTTTGAAGTTATTGAAGCCAAAAAAATATTTAATATACCTTACAAAAAATTGAAAATTTTAATTCATCCAAAATCTTATGTTCATGCTTTATTAAAGTTTAATGATGGTATGATTAAAATTATAGCACATGATACTGATATGAAAATACCAATTTACAATTCTTTATTATTCAAAAAAAATTTTATTTTAAAAACTAAAGAATTAGATATTAATAAATTAAACAACCTTAATTTTCAAAAAATTAATAAAAAAAAATTTCCTTTAATTAAAATTTTATCTAAATTACCCAATTCAGAATCTTTGTTTGAAACAGTTATTGTTGCAACTAATGATGCGTTTGTACAATTATATTTAAATAATAAAATAAAATTTAACGAATTGTCTAATAAAATTTATAGCTTTATAACTTTGCCTGAATTCGCAAAATATAAATTAATAAAACCAAAAAAAATTAATACTATCGAAAAACTAAATTCATATGTTCGTTTAAAAATCAGCAAATTGAGTGTATAAATAATTATGAATATATTAGTTACCATTCTTAAAATCACTCTATTTTGTATATTTTTTTCAACATCTGTTTATTCTGAAATTATTAATAAAATTTCAATCAAAGGAAATGAGCGTATATCAAATAAAACAATTCTAATGTTTTCTAATATTGAATTAGAAGATGAGATCTCAGATACAAAACTTAATTCAATATTAAAAGATTTATATGAAACTACTTTTTTTGAAGATGTAAAAGTTTCATTTGAAAAAAATACTTTAACTATTTCTGTAAAAGAATACCCTATTATACAGAATATTAATTATATTGGAATCAAATCAAAATCTTTATTACAAGAAATTAATTCTGAAAAATTAATTAGAGAAAAATCACCATATAACTTAATTACACTTGAGAATGAAAAAAATAGATTATCTAAAAAAATAAAAGAAATAGGTTATTACGATTCTAATATTGAAATAACAGTAGAAAGTTTAGATGAAAATCTTGTTAGTATAAATTTTAATATTGAATTAGGTGAAAAAGCTAAAATTAAAAAGATATCATTTATTGGTAATAAAATTTTTAAGGACAGCAAACTTAAAAGATTAATAGCTAGCACTGAATACAAATATTGGAAATTTATTTCAGGTAAAAAATATTTAAATCCTAGTTTAGTTGATATAGATCAAAGATTATTAAAAAATTATTATTTAAATAATGGTTATTACAATGTTTCAATTAACTCGTCATTTGCAAGATTAATTAACAATAATGAATTTGAATTAATTTTTAATATTGATGCAAAAAACAAAATTTATTTTGGTGACCTTAAATTAGAATTACCGGTTGATTTTGAAAAAGAAAATTTTGAAAATATAAATAATTTATTTAAAAAAGTTAAAAATGAACCATATTCTATAAATATAATAAGTAAAATTTTAAATGAAATTGATAAAATTACTGCATTAGAACAATATCAATTTATAAATGCAACAGTACTAGAAAATTTAGTTTTAGATAAAATTAACTTAACATTTAAGATAAACGAAACTGAAAAGATTTATGTAAAAAAAATTAATATATATGGTAATTCAGTTACTGAAGAAAGTGTAATACGTAATCAATTGGAGCTGGACGAAGGAGACCCATTTAATGAAATTTTATTTAATAAATCAATTAACAATATAAAAAGCTTAAATTTTTTTAAAACTGTAAATTATAATGTTTCTGAAAACGATGATTTAAATACAAATATATTAGATATTTTTATTGAAGAAAAACCAACAGGTGAAATTTCTGCTACCGCTGGTATTGGAACGTCTGGTGGATCTATAGGTTTTGGTATAAAAGAAAATAATTTTATTGGAAAAGGTGTTTCTCTTGATAGTAATTTTTTATTGACGGAAGAGTCTTTTAAAGGAAAGTTTTCTCTAAATAACCCCAATTATAGAAATAGTGATAAATCTTTATATGTTAGTTTTTTAGCTATAGAAAATGATAATATGGAAAAGTTTGGTTACAAATCAAATAAAACAGGAATTGATATCGGCACTAATTTTGAGTATTTAGACGACTTTAGATTGGGAGTAGGAACATCTAATTTTTATGAAGTAATAAAAACAGATAGTACTGCATCAAAGTCACAACAAAATCAAAAAGGAAATTACTGGGATTCTTTTTTAAATTTTGATTTCAATTATGATAAAAGAAATCAAAAATTTCAAACATCATCTGGATTTAAATCATATTATTCTTTAGATCTACCTATTATAAGTGAAAAAAATACTTTAAAAAATCTTTACAATTATTCACATTATTTTGACTTATTTGATCGAAATATATCTACATTTTCATTGATGTTGAAAACTGCAAACTCAATAACAAATGATGATATTAAATTATCAGAAAGAATAAATATACCATCAAGGAAATTAAGAGGTTTTGAAGCTGGAAGAGTTGGACCTAAAGATGGAGAAGATTTTATTGGTGGTAATTACGCAGCAGCAATGAATTTTTCTTCAACTATGCCGCAAATTTTTGAAGAATCTCAGAATATAGATTTTTTATTTTTTCTTGATGCAGCCAATCTTTGGGGGGTAGATTATGATAGTAGTTTAGATGACGATGGTACTATAAGAAGTTCTACAGGTATAGCATTAGACTGGTTCACACCAATTGGACCTTTAAATTTTTCATTATCTCTTCCTATAACAAAAAAAGATACTGACAAAACAGAAACTTTTAGATTTCAACTAGGAACTACATTTTAATGCAAAAATTTGTAAATTTTTTTTTTATTATTATTTGTATTTTTTTTGTTTCATCATATTCATTTGCTGATAATAAAATAGCTTATATCGATGTAGATTTGATTTTGTCAGAGTCAAAACCTTCAAAATTTCTTTTTTTACAACTTAAAGAAATCGAAGAAAAAAAACTTAAAAAATTAAAAAACGATGAATTAAAGTTAAAAGAAGAAGAAAAGAAGATTTTAAGTACAAAAAATATAATTTCAAATGAGGAATATAATAAAAATGTTAATAATTTTAAAAAAAAAGTTGATAATTTTAAAAATGTAAAAAATCAAGATATTGAAAATCTGAAAAAAATTAGAAATACAGAAATCCTACGTTTTTTTAAACTAGTTAATCCAATAATAGAAAAAATTATGGAGGACAATTCTATAGATATTTTATTTGAAAAAAAAAATATATTTATTGCAAAATCTAATTATGACATTACACAAATCGTTATAGAAAATATAAATAAAAATATACAAAACTTTAAAATAAACGAATAATGGACAGATTAGATAAAAATCAAATTAAAAACTTGTTACCTCATAGAGAACCAATGCTTTTAATTGAAGAACTTTATGATATTAAAAAATTAACTTCAGCCACAGGTGTTGTCCAAGTAAAAAAGGATAGTTTTTTTGTTCAAGGTCATTTTCCAGATCAACCAGTTATGCCCGGTGTTTTAATTGTAGAAGCTTTTGGTCAAACAGCTGCCGCACTAACAGCTCATGGTATTGATAAAGAAACATACAAAAATAAACTTGTTTTTCTGATGGGTGTTGAAAAAGCCAGGTTTAGGAATCCAGTTATGCCTGATTGTAAACTCTTACTTAAAATTGAAGCAATTAGATCACACGGAAAAGTTTGGAAATATAAAGGTGAAGCTTTTGTAAAAGATAAAAAAATGGCTGATGCTATATGGTCTGCCACTATTGTAGATAAGAAATAAATAGCAATAAATATTGATAACTTTTTTTTTAATGCTTTGTTAAAAGCAATTATGTCAAATCCTTTTTTTAAAAATCATGGACCAATAAAAATTATAGATATAATCAAATCTCTTAATTTGAATGATGATAAATTAAATAAGGATCAAGAAATCCAAGATATCAAGGACCTAATATCATCTGGCAAAAATGATATAAGCTTTTTTCACTCAAAAAAATATAAAGATGTTGCGAAAAAAACTAAAGCATCTTTATGCTTAACTACCGAAGCTTTAAAAAATGAATTACCAAAAAATTGTACAGCTATAGTTGTTGAAAATGTTTTGGTTTCTACATCAAAAATTACCTCAATATTTTATCCAGATTCTATAAATGATGATTTTGATGAAACCACAATAAATATTGAAGATACAAAATTTAAAGACAAAGTTAGTTTTGGTAAAAATATTTTAATAGGAAGAAATGTTTCAATTGGAATTAATTGTAAAATTGGACATAACACAATTATAGAAAAGAATGTTGTTATTGGAGATAACTGTTCTATAGGTTCAAACAACATAATTAGAAACACCTTAATTAAAAACAATGTTAAAATATTAGATAATTGTGTAATTGGAAAACATGGCTTTGGTTTTTTTCCAATTAAGAATAAAAATTTAAGATACCCGCATATTGGAACAGTTTTAATTGATGATAATTGTGAAATTGGGTGTGGGGCCACTATTGACAGAGGTTCAATGTCTAACACAGTTATAGGAAAAAATACTTACTTAGATAACCAAATTCACATTGCTCATAATGTCAAAATAGGTGAAAATTCAATTTTAGCGGGCCAAGTTGGAATAGCAGGAAGCTCATTCATTGGTAAAAATGTTAAAATTGGTGGACAAGCTGGTATTTCAGGACACTTAAAAATTGGGGACAATGTAGAGATAGGAGGTGGATCAGGTGTAATAAGAAACATTCCCGATAATTCTAAAGTGATGGGTTATCCAGCAAAAAATATTAGAGAATTTTTAAGAGACAATAAATCATGATACATAAGACTGCAATAATTGATAAAAATGCAAAAATTTCTAATAATGTAAAAATTGGTCCTTATGTTGTAGTTGGACCTAATGTACAAATAGACGAAGAAACAGAAATTCAGTCTCATGTTATTATTACAGGAAACACAAAAATCGGAAAAAAAAATATAATTTATCCATTTGCTTCTATTGGAAATGATCCGCAGGATTTAAAATTTCAGGGTGAAGAAACAAAATTAGAGATTGGTGATAATAATAAAATAAGAGAATACGTGACTATTAACCCAGGTACGAAAGGTGGAGGTGGATTAACTAGGGTAGGTAACAATTGCTTATTTATGGTTTCAGCCCACATCGCCCATGATTGTTTAGTTGGTGATAATGTTATTTTAGCCAACAATGTTCCTTTAGGAGGTCATGCCCATATAGATGATAACGCAATAATTGGAGGAAATTCAGCTGTGCAACAATTTACAAGAGTAGGTAAATCAGCAATGATTGGTGGTATGTGCGGTGTAGTAAGAGACATAATACCTTATGGAATAGTTCATGGAAATAGGAGTGTATTACAAGGACTAAATCTAATAGGTTTGAGAAGAAATAATATTCCTAACAAGAAAATAATGATTTTAAGTGATGCTTATAAAGAAATTTTTAAAAGTGAAAATTTAACTGATAATTTAAAAAATTTATCAGATGAGTATAGAGCTAATGAATTAGTTAAAGAGATTATTAACTTTATAGAAAAGGATAAAAAAAGACCAATTTGTACCCCATTTTTTAAATAAAATGATTGGATTATTTTTAGGTGACACAGATTTTTCACAAATAGTACTTAACAAAATAAAAAAATTACATAAAAAATATTTTATAATTGATTTTTCAAAAAATAATAAATTTCAAAAAGATAAAAATTCTTTCAGAATAAGTATTGGAAAATTTGGAGCAATAATAGATCTTATAAAACAAAAAAAATGTAAAAAAGTTTTATTTGCTGGAAAAATTGCAAAACCGAATTTTTCATCTTTAAGATTAGATTTTAAAGGGATTTATTATATGCCAGGAGTTATTAAAGCAGCGAAAATAGGTGATGCAGCAATTATTAAATCAATTATAAATATTTTAAATAAAGAAGGAATTAAAGTTATAAGTTCTATATTTTTTAACCCAGAGCTATCATTAAAAAAAGGAATTTATACCAAATTGAAACCTAATAAACAGGACTTTATTTCAATAAAAAAAGGTAAAGTTTTTTTCAATAAAACAAAAAGTTTAGATCATGTGCAAGCACTTGTTGTTAAAGATCATAAAATTTTAGCCAAAGAAGGAAGAGAAGGAACAAAAAAAATGTTATCAAAATTAAAAAAAAAAACAGGTGGAATTTTAATAAAACTTCCTAAAAAGAAGCAAGATCTAAGAATGGATTTACCAACAATAGGTTTACAAACTTTAAAAGATATAAAAAAATATAAATTAAAGGGTGTAGTTATGCGGTCTAAAAAAAATATTTGTTTAAATAAAAATAAATGCATTAATTTTGCAAATAAAAACAAGATATTTATTTATATTATATGAAAAAAATTTTTATACTAACAGGTGAACCATCAGGAGATAAATTAGCTTCAACTGTTATTTCAAAGCTAAAGTCTCAAAGTCCAGATATTGAATATTTATGTGTAGGAGGAAATCATTTAAAAAAAATAGGCATTAAATCAATTTTTAATTTAAGTGAAATTACTTTTCTTGGTTTTACGAGTGTTGTTCTTAATTTATTTAAAATAAGAAAAAAAATTGATCAAACAGTTAATGAAATAATAAAATTTAATCCTGATATTTTATTTTCTGTTGATAGTCCTGATTTTACAATGAGGGTGGCTGAAAAAGTAAAAAAAATTAACAATAATATTAAAACAATTCACTATGTAGCTCCTCAAGTTTGGATTTGGAGAAAAAATAGAGTTAAAAAGATCAAGAAGTTTATTGATCATATAATTTTATTATTTAATTTTGAAAAAAAATACTTTGATGAAGAAAATATAAAAAATACTTTTGTTGGTCACCCACTAATTGAAAATAATGAAAATAATAATATTATAATTGAAAATTTAATTCCTAAAGATAAAAAAATTATATCTATTTTTCCAGGCAGCAGAAAATTTGAAACAGATGTATTATTACCAATCTTAATTGATTTTATAAAGCTTATGAATAAAAGACATGATGGATATCATTTTTACTTTCACGCAACTGATGATAATAAAGATTTTATTTTTTCATTAATTAAAAAATTGAATATAGATAATGTAGATGTAGCTTCAGAAGAAAATATTAAAAATAAAATATTATCTAATTCAATTTTTGCTGTTTCTAAATCTGGTACTGTTTCGTTACAAATTTGTAGTTTAAATATACCATCTATAATTATTTACAAACTAAGTTTTATAAATTTTTTTATATTCAAAATGTTAGTCAATGTAAAATTTGCGAATATTATAAATATAATTAATAATCGTGAAGTTATACCTGAATTGTTACAAAAAGAATGTAACGCAAATGAAATCTATAAATCCGTAATTTATTTTTTAAAAAATCCAGAGCTAATTAACAAACAATTAAATGATTGTTCAAAAACATTAGAAGGTATTAGATCTAGAACGTCTTCTTCAGATGAAACTTGTCTAGTTTTAAGAAATTATCTTAGCTAGTCTTTTGCCAACCTCTTCTTTGCCCAAGGACATAACTATATCATATAAACCCGGTCCAAATTTTGAACCTGTTAAAGCTATTCGTATTGGTTGACCAACTCCCTTAAAATTTGTTTCATTTTTTTTAATTAAATTATTAACTATAGGTTCTAAGTTCGCTTTATTTATTTTTTCTATATCCGAAAGATCTTTCTTAAATTCTGAAATAATTTTTTTTGCTTTGTCATCAATTAATTTAAAATCATCTTGATTATAATTAATTTCATCATCAATAATAAATTTCGCATTATTATAAATATCTTCTAGTGTTTTTGCCTTATTTTTTAAAAATGATAATGAGGATTTAATTTTTGTTTCTTTATTACTATTAATTTTTTCTTTATAGATTTTACAATATTCAACTAAATTTTTGTAAAGATCATTCTCATCAATTGATTTTATATAGTGCTCATTGATTGATAATATTCTACTAATATCTAGTTTTGACGGTGATTTACCAATACCTTCTAAATTAAAGTACTTAATACTTTCTTCTAAAGTAAAGATTTCTTTATCTTGATATGACCATCCAAGTCTAAGCAGATAATTTCTTAGTGCATCGGCCATTATACCTACTTTTGAGTAATCATCCAAAGTTGAAGCATTGTCTCTTTTTGATAATTTTTTACCTTCAATTGTATGAATTAATGGAATATGAGCAAATTCTGGAACATCCCAATTCATTGCTTGGTATATTTGCATTTGTTTAAAAGTATTTATCTTATGATCATCTCCTCTAATTATGTGTGTCATTCCCATTTGATGATCGTCAACAGTTGCAGATAAATTATAAGTTGGTGTTCCATCATTTCTTAAAATTATAAAGTCTTCTATTGTATTATTTTCAATCTCAACATCTCCTTGAACTAAATCATTAAGTTTAGAACTTCCTTCAATTTTACTTTTAAATCTAATTACAGGCTTTATATCTTTAGGAGCATCTTTTTCATCAGCATCTCTCCATTTTCTATTATAAATATAAGGAATCTTTTTTTGCTTAGCTCTTTTTTTTTGCTCTTCAATTTCTTCTGTAGAGCAGTAGCACTTATATGCATTACCATTTTTTAATAATTCATTAGCAATTTTAATGTGATCATCTATTTTTTTTGACTGAATGTACTCTTCACCATCATGCTCAATTCCTATCCACTTTAATGATTTAATAATTTGTACTTTATGCTCATCCTTAGATCTTTCTTTATCAGTATCTTCAATTCTTAGGTGAAATGTCCCTTTTTGATTTTTAGAGAATAACCAATTAAATAAAGCGGTTCTAACCCCTCCAATATGAAGAGCTCCAGTAGGAGATGGAGCAAAACGAGTTGCTATTTTTGACATCAATGTTGTTTAGACTATTTTTTTAGAAGTTTCTATATAAAGATACTAAAACTCCTTGAACTTTTACTCTGTCAGGTCCAAAAATCTTAGTTTCATAGTTCCTGTTAGCACTTTCGAGTGCTACAACTTTACCTTTTTTTCGAATTCTTTTTAACATAGCCTCATGTTCATCAATTAGTGCAACAACAATTTTACCATTATCAGCAGTGTCGGTTCTTTTTATGATAACCGTATCACCTTCATGAATACCCGCTTCTATCATAGAGTCACCTTGAACTTTCAATCCAAAGTAATCTCCATTTTTTTCTAAGTTATTAGGTAAGGGAATTCTTGAAACTTCATTTTGTATCGCTTCTACAGGTGTTCCTGCAGCAATTTTTCCAAGAACAGGAACTTCAATTTCATCAGAATTAGTTTGTTCTTCATCTAATCCACCTTTAATTACGCTTGGTGAAAAACTGTTATAAATATCATTTGCTGAAGCTGTCTCTGGTAATTTAATTACTTCTAAAGCTCTTGCTTTGTGAGCTAACCTTTTAATAAATCCTCTTTCTTCTAAAGCACTAATTAATCTGTGAATTCCTGATTTAGATTTTAAATTAAGTGATTGCTTCATCTCTTCATAAGAAGGAGACACACCTGAACTTCTCAACTTCTTGTTGATAAATAAAAGTAGGTTTTTTTGTTTTTTTGTTAGCATAAGAACAAATATCGTACAAACAATGTTCTATAAAAGTTCTTTTAAATTAACAATACTAAAAATAACCAATGAAATTAGGCTTTATTTGACTATAAAATAGAAAAAATAGAATTTTTATCTAAATTTTTTAAAAGTGATTCACCAATTAAAAAAGTATTAATTGATGTTTTATTATTCAGCTCCAACAACTCTTCTTTAGTCTTAATTCCACTTTCAGATATCAAAGGACATTTGTGATTTTTTACAACATCATAAATATCATAGGTTGTATGTATATCGGTTTTAAGTGTTTTTAAATTTCTATTGTTTATTCCAATTAATGCATCTTTAAAATTTAAAGCCTTTTTTGCTTCATTTACTGTATGAACTTCAACAATAACCGACATATTATATTTCAAAGCTTCATTATATAATTCAGAGGCAAGGTCATCCGAAACTCCAGCCAAAATAATTAAAATAGCATCTGCGCCAAAACTTTTTGCCAAAGGTATTTGAAATTTATCGATAAAAAAATCCTTACACAATACAGGTAAATTTATTTTATCTTTTATTTTGCTGATGTGAATTAAATTTCCTAAAAAATAATCTTCTTCAGTTAAAACTGAAAGACAAGTTGCTTTATTATTTAAATAAATTTGAGCAATATCTACTGGGTTGTAATTTTCAACTATTATACCTGCCGAGGGACTTGCTTTTTTAATTTCAGCAATAATTGAAGTTTTATTATTTTTTATATTATTTTCTATTTTCTCTTTAAAATTAATATAGCTATTATTTTTATTTATTAACTCATTTAAAACTTTAAGATCTAAAGTTTTTTTTAATTTATCAACTTTTTCAATTTTTTTTTGAATTATATTTTGAAGTATATTTTCAGACATTTTGAATCTTTTCTAGATGTGAAAAAGTTTTTCCAGAAAGAATAAATTCTCTTGCATGTGTATATGCTTCAGAAAATTCAGAAAATTTTTCTCCAACAATTAAACCTGCCGCAGCATTTAGACAAACTGCTTTTGAAAAATCATTATCTTCACCTTTAAATATTTCAATCATTTTTTCAGCATTAAATTTTGCATCATCACCTACTAAATTTTTAAAATTATCTGCATTAACCCCTAAATCATTTGGATCTATTTTAATTTCAGATATTTGACTATTTTTTAATTGAATAACATTAGTTTTTGAATATGGAGATATTTCATCCAATCCATCTTCACTATTAACAATCCAAGCAAATTTTAAATCTAAATTTTTAAGTCCTTCTGCAAAAATTTTTAATAATTTTTTATCAAAAACACCTACAACTTGTCTCTCTACAAGAGCTGGATTACTTAATGGACCAATCATATTAAAAATGGTTCTTTTTCCAATTTTCTTTCTTACAGGTCCAACAAATTTCATTGCACTATGATAATTTGGAGCAAACATAAACCCAAAATTATTAGTATTAATTTCCTTCTCAATATCTTGTGGCTCTAAATCAATTTTAATCTTAAGAGCTTCCAAAACATCACCAGATCCACATTTTGAAGAAACAGCTTTATTACCATGTTTAGCTACTTTAATTCCCATACTAGCTAAAAGTAGAGCTGATGCTGTTGAAATATTAAGCGTATTCATACCATCGCCACCAGTGCCACAAGTATCAATACAATTGCTTACAGATACTCTTTTTGATTTCTCTCTTAGAACAAAAACTCCACCTGCTATTTCGTCAGAAACTTCACCTTTTGCAGACAACAGTGTTAAAAAACTAAAAATTTGTTCATCACTGGCTTTTCCCGTCATTAAAATTTCAAATGCCGACTTACTTTCTTCAAATGTTAAATCTTGTTTATTTTTTAGTTTATCTAAAATTTGATCCATAAATTTAATAATTTATAAAGTTTTTTAATATTTTCATCCCAAATTTTGTTTTAATGCTTTCTGGATGGAATTGTACACCATGAATATTAAATTTTTTATGCTGAACACCCATTATCACTCCATCTTCTGTCTCTGCTGTAATCACTAGATCCTCAGACAGCGTTTTCTTATCAATTATCAAACTATGATATCTTGTTGCTTCAAAAGAACTTGGAAGATTTTTAAGGATACCAATTTTTTTAGATTTTATTTTACTCGTTTTGCCGTGCATTAACTTTCTTGCTTGGACAATTTTTGATCCAAAAACTTGACCAATAATTTGATGACCTAGACAAACTCCTAAAAAAGGTAATTCCTTATGCAAAGATTTTAAAATATTAATACAGTTTCCAGATTGATTTGGATTACCTGGTCCAGGTGAAATAACTATTCTATCGTAATTTTTTATTTTTATTTCTTTTGAATTAATTTTATCGTTTCTAACAACGTCAACTTTTGTGTTTAACGAAGAAATATAGTGATACAAATTAAAAGTAAAACTATCATAATTATCTATCAATAATATTTTCATTATCTTAAAGCATTAATTAAAGCTTTTGCTTTATTAACTGTTTCCTCGTATTCATTTTTAGGTTTACTATCTGCAACTATACCTGCACCAGCTTGAACATAGAATTTTTTATTTTTAGCAACAGCAGTTCTTAAAGCTATACAAGTATCAAATTCTCCATTTGCAGCAAAATATCCAATACCACCTGCGTAAACTTTTCTTTTTGATGTTTCTAATTCATCTATAATTTCCATAGCACGGATTTTTGGAGCTCCAGAAACAGTTCCAGCTGGAAAACCAGCCAAGAGTGATTTAAATTTTGAAAATTTTTTATTATATTCACCAATTACATTTGAAACTATATGCATGACATGAGAATATCGTTCAATGATAAAACTTTCTGTCACTTTTATAGAATTTATCTTTGAAACTTTACCAGCATCATTTCTACCTAAATCAAGCAACATTAGATGTTCTGAAAGTTCTTTTTTATCTTTAAGTAGGTCTTTTTCATAAAAAAGATCTTCTTTTTTATTTTTACCTCTTGGTCTAGTTCCTGCAATTGGTCTAACAGTAATTTTATTATTCCTAAGTCTCACTAGTATTTCAGGACTTGCACCTATTATTTGAAAATCATCAAAATTAAAGAAAAACATAAAAGGTGAGGGGTTAGTCACTCTAAGTTTTTTATAAATATCTATAGGTTTTTTAGATAATTTTGCTTCAAATCTTTGACTTAAAACAACTTGAAAAATATCGCCTAATTTAATGTATTTTTTAGCCTTATTTACCATTGCTAAAAATTTATTTTTTGAGGTGTTTGATTTAACTCTAATATTTTTTGATTTATAAATTATTTTCTTATCAATATTTTTAATTGATGATTGGATTAATATTTTAAATAATTCAGATTTAATCTGGTTATATTTTTTTTGGTAATTGGAAATTTTTTCATCTTTAAAAATATTACATATAAAAAAAATTTCTTTTTTTAAATTATCATGAATTATTAAGGTTCTTGGACGCAAAAGTCTCACATCAGGTAAGTTGAGATCATTTTTGCAACTATTTGGAATTTTTTCTATATATCTAATTGAATCGTAAGAAAAATAACCAGATATTAAAGAACAAATTTTAGGTAAATTTTTTGGAGTATCAAATTTGAAATCTTCTATTATTTTTTCAATTAATATTTCAGGTTTTTGACTTAACTTAATCTTTTTACTTTTTTGAATTAGGTAGGAATTTTTGTTATTAAATTCCCAAATTTTATCAGGATTTTTACCAAATATCGTATATCTACCTTTGATTTTACCTTTTTCAACAGATTCAAATATAAAACTATTTTTCTCATCAAGAAAATTATCAATTAAGTTTAGTACCTCTTCGTCATTTTTTACTTTTTTTGATGTGTATATGATTTGATTTTTTTTGCTTCTGTGTCGAAACTTAAAATCTTTGAAGCCTCGATTAATAATCATTTGAAGTAATTTTTAACTCTATCTAAAGTTTTTTGATTTAAATGTACTTTGTACTTTGTATTCATTAATTGGTCATAGGTTTGCAAAATATTTTTTCTATTATTTGTATTTTCATTATTCACAAACTCTAAATAATTAGTATCTGATTTGTTAAATAGGTTTTTATTTGAACCAATAATTTTTACTAAATAAATTTTATTTTTACTATTATTAACCAAAGTAAATGAATTGATAGGTAATGAATAAAGCATTTTTACAGAATTTATTTCAAAAACTTTATCATCATTAATAGAACTAATTGACATATTTTTTTTATTTAGATTGCTTAACTCTTCAAATTCTGTATTGCTAAATTTGTTATTTTGAATGTCTTCTAATATTTTTCTATTATAATCAAACTTTCCTTTCTGATAAATTAATTCAGCAATTTCATCTTTTATTATCTCATCATTTAAATCTGGAGCTCGATCATATTCTTTTTCAATGTTGTAAAGTAAAAATTCATCACCACTTTCAATTAAGTCTAATTTTGTAACTTTTTTTGAATATATCAAATCTTCATTTATTTGTTTATTTGAACTTGGAGCAAATTCAGTAACTTTTGTGGCATTTATATTTATACTTTCCAATATAACATCAAATGTATGCCCTTGAGATATTTTGTTTTCAATTTCATCAATTCTATCGAAAAATTCTTGATTAAATTCTTCTATACCAATTAAATTTTTAGGAGTTAAAGCTACATATTTAAAATCAATATATTGTCTTTTTAATTGATCTTTATTTTCTTCTATAAATACCTTTATTTCATTATCAGTATACTCAGATTTCATTTTGTATAGACTCTCCATATCAAAGTATTCAATGTCTAAAGATTTGTTATTTTCTTCAAATTTTTTATTAACTAAAAATTCAGGTGTAATAGTCCCAGCTCCAATAAAATCAAATAGGTGCTTTTGTAGTTCTTTATTTTTTAGTTTTAATTCAAACATTGCAGCACTCATATTGTTTGATAATAAAAATTTTTCATATTTTACTCTTTGAAATTTGCCATTTTCATCGTGAAAATTTTTATTTTCTTTGATATTTTTTAATATTGTTTTTTTATTTATTGAAAGGTTGAAGTCTTTTATTTCTAAGTCAATTATTTTAGTTGAAATTAATCCTGATAAAAGTTCTTCAATAATATTATTTTCTATATTGTCTCTAATAGCTTCTTGAGAAATCCCACTTTGATTCACATAGTCAATAAAATCTTGGGTTGTTATGTTTGCTTTATTTATTTTTGCAATATTGTTTTGATTATTAGTGCTAAATCCACCACCGAAGCCCCCAAAGCCAAAAGCAATAACAATTATTACAATCAGTACTAATCCACCAAATTGTTTCCACCCTAATTTTTTTATTTTTTCAATCATCACGTTATAAATTTATTGATCTGTAAAAAACAAATCTATAGATTAAAAAGTCAATTATGACAAATAAATATATATATTTTGTAGCTAATTGGAAAATGTTTGGTAATTTAAGAAGTCTAAACTCCCTAGATAAGGTTATAAAGTTTTCAAAAACCAATAAAAAAAAAAAATATAAAATAATTTATTGTCCACCTAATACACTTATTCGCCCTATGTCTAAAAGGCTTAAAAAAACTACAATTCAGGTTGGTGCTCAAAATTGTCATCATACTTATGAGTTTGGTGCTTACACAGGCCAAGTAAACTCAAGTATGATAAAAAGTGTTGGTGCAAAGTATGTTATTTTGGGACATTCAGAAAATAGGCAAATAGGTGAAACAGATAATTTAATTAATTTAAAAATTAAAAGTGCAATTAAATCAGGTCTAAAAATTATATTTTGTATTGGTGAAACTTTGAAAGAAAAAAGATCCAAAAAAACTAATCAAATTTTAAAGAGACAAATTGAAAAAGGATTAAAATCGATAAAAAATAAATCTAAAATTATTATAGCCTATGAACCAGTATGGTCTATTGGTACCGGTGCAATTCCAAAAGAGGCGGCTTTAACTCAGACTATTTCATTTATAAAAAGTAGATTTGCTAAAAAATATCCTAAAATTTTATATGGTGGATCTGTAAATAATAAGAATGTTGAAAAATTAAAAAAAATACCCAACATAGATGGTTTTTTAATTGGAGGAGCATCACAGAGTTCAAAGAAATTTATTGATATAATTCAAAAAACCATTATCTAGACTTTCATGGAAACTTTATTACTTGTAGTTAACATCACATTAGCAGTTATTTTAGTTATATTAGTTTTATTACAGAAATCTGAGGGAGGTGCGCTTGGTATTGGAGTTTCTCAAGAAAATTTCATGCTATCTAGATCAGCAGGTAGCTTTATGACAAAAACTACTGCAATAGTTGCAACTCTTTTTATTATTTGTAGTTTAGCTTTAACAATAATTTCTAGAGCAGAACTTACTCCAACTGGCTCTGTATTAGATACTGTAGAAGAAAAAACTGAAGATACACCTTCAATTCCAGAAAATAATTAATTAATACTTTTCAATTCATTTTTTATTCGCTATAAGATACTTCCATGGCGCGATATATATTTGTCACCGGCGGCGTGGTTTCTTCCCTTGGTAAAGGTCTCTCTTCAGCATCACTAGCTTATTTATTACAATCTAGAGGTTATAAAGTTAGATTAAGAAAATTAGATCCTTATCTAAATGTTGATCCAGGAACAATGAGCCCGTTTCAGCATGGCGAGGTATATGTCACTGATGATGGAGCTGAAACAGATTTAGATCTTGGTCATTATGAGAGATTTTCAGGAGTATCAGCTAAAAAATCAGATAATATTACTACAGGAAAAATTTATAATGATGTTCTAAAAAAAGAACGTAAAGGGGAGTATTTAGGTAAAACAGTTCAAGTCATTCCCCATATAACTGATCGTATAAAACAGTTTATAAAAAACGATTCATCTAAAGAAGATTTTGTAATTTGTGAAATTGGTGGAATTGTAGGAGATATAGAAAGCTTACCGTTTGTAGAAGCAATAAGACAATTTGCAAACGATGTTGGCAAAAAGAATGCCTTATTTATTCATTTAACATTAGTGCCATACTTGAAAGCATCGGATGAAATAAAAACAAAACCAACTCAACATTCAGTTAAAGAATTAAGAAGCATTGGTATTCAACCAGATATAATAATTTGTAGATCAGAAAGACCTATACCTTTAGAGCATAGAAAGAAAATTTCATTGTTTTGTAATGTAGATATAAAGAATGTAATTGAAACAGTAGATGTTAAAACTATATATGAAGCACCAATTAGTTTCTTTAATCAAAAATTAGACATCCAAGTTTTAAATTATTTTAAATTAAAATCTAAAAAACCTGCAAATTTAAAACCTTGGAAAAAAATTACAAAAATTATTTTACAAAACAAAAAACAAGTGAATATTGCAATAATTGGAAAGTATGTGGAGCTTAAAGATGCATATAAATCTTTGGATGAAGCACTTACCCATGGGGGTATTGAAAATAATATTAAAGTAAATTTAGTAAGAATTGACTCTGAAAAATTGAAAGTTTCTGAAATAAAGAAAAAGCTTATCAATATTTCAGGAATTTTAATTCCAGGCGGTTTTGGTAAAAGAGGAACTGATGGAAAAATAGAGGCAATAAAACATGCTAGAAGGAATAAGATACCTTTTTTAGGGATTTGTTATGGAATGCAAATGGCAATAATTGAATTTGCTAGAAACCAGTTAAATTTAAAAAAAGCAACATCAAGTGAATTTGATAAGAAAGGTTTACCTATTATAGGTCTAATAAACGAGTGGACAAAAGATGGTAAAAAAATAAAAGGTACAGATAAAGATCTAGGTGGTACGATGAGACTAGGTTCTTATGATGCTAAATTAAAAGAACATTCAAAAATAAGAAAAATATATAAATCAAGGTTAATAAAAGAGAGACATAGACACAGGTATGAAGTTAACATTGCTTTCAAAGATAAATTTGAAAAAAAAGGTATGATTTTTTCAGGTTTATCACCAGATAATAAGCTTCCAGAGATCATAGAGCTAGAAAATCATCCTTGGTTTATAGGTGTTCAATTTCATCCAGAATTTAAATCTAGACCTTTGACACCTCATCCTTTATTCTCTTCATTTATCAAGGCATCAAAAAATCATAAATGAGTAGTATTAAAGTAAATTGCGGAAATATAGAAATTTCAAACGATAATAGAATTTGTATTATTGCTGGACCCTGCCAGCTTGAAACAGAGCAACATGCAATGGATATGGCTGGCAAAATCAAAGAAATTACAAAAAAATTTGGACTTGGATTTATTTATAAAACCTCATTTGATAAAGCAAATAGAACTAGCTTAAAAGGTAAAAGAGGTGCAGGTCTTGAAGCATCATTACCAGTTTTTGATAAAATTAGAAAAGAACTAGATGTTCCTATTTTAACAGACATTCATAACGCTGAACAATGTTCTGTGGTAGCAAATCACGTTGATGTGCTTCAGATACCAGCTTTTTTATGCAGACAAACAGATTTATTGATAGCTGCAGCGAAAACAAACAAAATAATTAATGTAAAAAAAGGTCAGTTCTTAGCACCATGGGACATGGTTAATGTAACTAAAAAAATTTCAGATTCTGGAAATGAAAATATTTTGGTAACTGAAAGAGGAGCAAGTTTTGGTTACAATACTTTAGTTTCTGATATGAGATCATTACCAATAATGGCAAAGAATGGTTATCCTGTAATTTTTGATGCAACACATTCTGTTCAACAACCAGGTGGGCAAGGAGAATCATCAGGTGGTCAAAGAGAATTTGTAGAATATTTAGCAAGAGCTGCGGTAGCCGTTGGTGTTGCAGGAGTTTTTATTGAAACTCATCAAGATCCAGACAATGCACCTTCAGATGGGCCTAACATGGTACCATTGAATAAATTAGAAAATTTATTAAAACAATTGCACGATATAGACAATCTAATTAAAAAATAGTGAGCAAAATTTTAAAAGTTAAAGCACGTCAAGTTTTTGACAGCAGAGGAAATCCAACCGTTGAGGCTGAGGTTTATATAAAAAACAATAGTGCATCTGCTATTTGTCCATCAGGAGCTTCCACTGGAACTTTTGAAGCTTTTGAAAAAAGAGATAAGAACAATAAACGTTATTTAGGAAAAAGTGTTTTAAATGCAGTTAATTTAGTAAACACAAAAATTTCAAAAAAATTAAAAGGTCAAAATATTCACAATCAAGAAAGAGTTGATGCTTTGTTGATTAACTTGGATGGTACAAGACAAAAAACTAATTTAGGAGCTAATGCGATGTTAGCTGTTTCAATGGCTGTAAAAAAACTGTCTGCAAAAGCAAAAAAATTACCTTTGTATAAAACTTTTTCTCAAAAAAATAACTTTCAATTACCTTATCCATTAATGAACATTATTAACGGTGGAGCGCATGCAAATAATGGTCTTAGAATTCAAGAGTTTATGATTAGACCTGATCGAGCAAAAAGTTTTTCTGAGGCGATGCGGATTTGTTTTGTTGTCATTAAAAACTTAAGCAAATTAATTAAGGACAAAGGTTTATCAACTTCAGTAGGTGATGAAGGTGGTTTTGCACCCATGATCAGTAGTAATAATCAAGCCTTAGATTTAATTGTGAGTGCAATTAAAAAATCAGGATTTATTAATGGTAAAGATGTTTCTATTTGCCTAGATGTGGCTGCTAATGAATTATATAAAAAGAACAAATACTCTATTCATTCAAAAAATTATATTTCAGTAGAGAAATCCATTAAAGAATATCAAAAAATTATTAAAAAATATAAAATCAAGTCTATTGAGGATCCATTTGCTGAAAATGATTGGTTGGCATGGAATAAATTAATGAAATCAATAAAAAAAGTTCAGATCGTCGGAGATGATTTATATGTAACAAATCTTGAAAGATTAAAAAAAGGTTTCTTGAATACTACCTCAAACTCCATCTTAATTAAGCTTAATCAAATTGGCACTGTTTCAGAAACGATAGATGTAATTAAATTTGCTCAAACTATTGGATATAAAACAATTATATCTCACCGATCAGGTGACAGTGAAGATACATTTATTGCTGATTTAGCAGTAGGTACTAATTCAAATCAAATTAAAACCGGATCTCTAGCTAGATCTGAAAGGGTTGCAAAATATAATCAATTAATCCGTATTGAAGAAGAACTTGGAAAAAAAGCGAGGATGAATAAGATCAATTAATGCTTCGATTAATAAAAAGAAATTATTTTTTATTAATTTCTGTTTTTCTTATTTTCTATTTTGGTTTTAACTTAGTATCTGGAGAAAGGGGTCTTTTTTCGTATATAGAAAAAAAGGAACTTTTGTCTAACTTGAAAAAAGAAGAATTAACCCTAACTAGTAAAATAGAAGATATGGATCATAAAAATTCACTTCTAAGTACTAATTTAGATCTTGATTATATTGAGACTTTAATTAGAGAACGATTTTTATTTGGTAGAAAAAATGAGACAATTTATATAATTAAAAAAGATGAAAAGTAGACATCCAGAAAAAGAAAACAAACCGGTCAATCCAATTAAAAAAAAACCAGAATGGATTAGATCAAAACTTACAAATAGTAAGGAATTTTTTTTAACTAAAACAATAGTAAATAAAAATAATCTTGTAACTGTTTGTCAGGAAGCAAACTGCCCAAATATAACCGAATGTTGGAGTAAGCGACATGCAACTTTTATGATTATGGGAGATACCTGTACAAGAGCTTGTGCTTTTTGTGATGTTAAAACTGGTGTGCCAGGAAAATTGGATCAACTTGAACCTGTTAAGATTGCAGAAGCAGTAAAAAAATTAAATTTAAAGCATGTTGTGATTACTTCAGTGGATAGAGATGATTTAGATGATGGTGGATCAGAACATTTTTTTGAAGTAATTAACCAAACTAGAAAAACAAACCCAAATACAACTATTGAAGTTCTCACACCTGATTTTTTAAGAAAAGGAGATGCATATAAAAAAGTTTTAGCCGCTAAACCTGATGTTTTTAATCATAATATTGAAACCGTCCCTAGTCTTTATTTAAAAGTGAGACCAGGTTCTAGATATTTCGCATCATTAGAACTTTTGAAAAATGCTAAAAAAGTTAATAAAAATATTTTTACAAAATCTGGAGTAATGGTCGGCTTGGGAGAGATAAGAGATGAAATTTTACAAGTCATGGATGATTTAAGAGCTGCAGATGTTGATTTCATAACGATCGGTCAATATTTACAACCATCAACTAAACATTATCCATTAGATCGATATTATACACCAAAAGAGTTTGAAGATTTAGGAACAATAGCAAAAGCCAAAGGATTTTTGTTAGTGTCTTCATCTCCTTTAACTAGATCATCATATCATGCTGATGAAGATTTTGCGAAACTTCAACAAAACAGATTAAAAAATAATTAATGCCAAAAGCATCAGTTAAGCGTTTAATTGATAACAGAAAAGATAAGCTAATTGAGTTTGTTTTAGATATTGAAAAATACCCAGAATTTATTCCTTTTTGCGATAATTCAAAGGTTTATGAGAGAAGTGATAACGGTGATATCATAAATATAATTGCTGATCTTACAATAGGCAAGGGGCCGTTTAAGGATACTTTTAAAAGTGATGTTAAATTAAATAAAAAAAATGATCATATTCAAGTTGTTAATTTAGGTGGACCATTAAATCATTTAGAAAATAATTGGAAATTTATTGAAGTAGGAAATGATACTGATGGTTACAAAACTGAGGTTATGTTTGATATTGATTTTGAAATCGAAAATAAGTTTTTAAATATTTTAATGACCAAATCTTTTCAATTTGGTTTGGAAAAGATAGCAGACGCGTTTCAAAAAAGAGCTGAAAGTATTAAATAATTTTACTGATTATCTTAATAACAGTACGAACTGTTGATTTTTGAATTGAATTACGATTTTTTGATTTAAATTTATTTTCTTTAATAATTAAATTTTTTCCTTTTTTGACCCCAATATAAACAAGACCAACTGGTTTTTCTTTTGAGCCTCCACCTGGACCAGCAATTCCTGTTATTGACACATTTATTTTACTCTTTGAAATTTTTGATAAACTTAAAACCATCGCTTTGCAACACTCATTGCTTACTGCACCATATTTACCTATAATATTTTTATTAACCTTTAATATCTTTATTTTTGCTTGATTAGAGTATGTTATTAGACCCATTTGAAAGTATTTTGATGAGTTAGCTAATTTAGTTAAATTGCTAGCCAGTAGTCCACCGGTACAAGATTCAGCTACAGATATAGTTAATTTTTTTTTAACTAGTTTTTTATGAAGCGCTTGAATGCTCATTAAAATTTTAGACTTATTAAGTAAATTAATATCATCGAATACAATCCAGCTATTATATCATCCATAATTATCCCAAAATAGTTTTTATGATTTTTATCAAAATAACTTACTGGAAAAGGTTTTAAAATATCAAAAAATCTAAAAAATAAAAAAGCTAAAATATAACAAACCTCAATAGATATATAGATTTGATTAGCTTGATTTAAATACAATAATAATATTAAAGGCATTGATTGACCCAAAACTTCATCTATTACAATTTGACGAGGATCTTTATTTTCAAATTCAGATTCTGAGTCTTTTACAGCATAAAAAGAGTAAAAAAATAAAAGAATAAAAATAATTATTGAAAATTTAAGATTGGCGTATTCAAGTATTTCATAAGCTATATAAATAAAAATAGTTGTCACTGCTGACGTAGCTGTTCCAGGAATCTTTGTTAAATATCCACAACCAAAAAAAGTAGACAATAATATATTTATTTTTTTCATTCAGATATTGAGCAAATAACTTCACAAGCTATTGCTTTTTCCTTTCCAATTAATCCTAGTTTTTCAACAGTTTTACCTTTTAAATTAATAATACCTCTATCAATGTCTAATAGACTTGTTAAAGATTTAATTATTCTATCTCTATAAATTGAAACCTTGGGCTGCTCACAAATTAAATTTATATCTAAATTGTTTATGTATAGATTGTTTTTATTTAACATTTCAATAACAGTTTTAAGCATTTTTGATGATCTAATATTCTTAAATTTTTTTTGGTTATCTGGAAAAATAGAACCGATATCTTTTTTTCTCATTGCTCCTAAAAGTGAGTCAATTACAGAATGAATAATAACATCACCGTCTGAATGTCCTTTAAGACCAGAGTGAAAAGGAATTTTTATTCCACCCAGATAAAGTTTTTTATCTTTTATCAATCTATGAATATCAAATCCTATTCCGTAGTAGATTTTGTTAATTTTAATATCCTCTTTGAAAGTAATTTTATTATTTAAAATTTCACCTTTTATAAATTTTACTTTTTCATTATTATTAATAAATAATGTAGCTTCATCTGTAATTTTATTTTTATTCTTAATTGATAAATTAAATAATTTATTAAATTTAAATCCTTGAGGTGTTTGAGTAAGTAATGAATTATTTCTTTGTAAATTATAATATTCATTTTTAATTTTGTATTTAACAGTATCTTTTGCTTTTAAATAAGGAATAACCGCTTGGTTTTTTTTAAGATTTTTAATTATATTAAATAAAAGCTTTATAGAAAAATCGGGTCTTGCCGCATCATGAATTAAAACGTTACCAGGTTTGAATTTCTTAATATATTTTAAAGCTATTAATGAGGAGTCTGATCTTTCTTTACCTCCTTTAATAATCAGAACATCTTTCGAATATTTTTTTTTAATTTTATTTTTATTATTAATTACTAAGATTATTTTCTTAAATAGTTTTGATTTTACACCTTTAAGTATGGAATGTTCAAAAAGAGCTCTATTTTTATACTTAATGAACTGTTTTTGTTTTGCAGAATTAAATCTTTTGCTTTGTCCTGAGGCAAGTATTATAAAATAATTATTTATCATTAATGGTGATTATTTATAAAGAATGTACGATTTTATCAAAAAAAATATATATTTAATATTCCTATTTATTATTACATTATTTGTAGGGTTTTTAACTTTTTTAACATTCATTGATAAAAGTTTTGTTGAACTTTCAAATAAAAATTTACAATATTTATTAATTTTAAATATTATTTTATTATTTCTACTTTTCCTTTTTATTTTTTTAGAAATTAACAAAGCTATCAAAAATGATATTGATACAGAAGGTATTAAATCAAATAAAAAATATATAACATATTTTGCTTTATTCACTTTTATTCCTTCATTATTAATTTCTATATTTTCATTATTTTTATTTTCATTTGCTTTAGAAAAATATTTTGACAAAAAAGTAACAACCGTTGTTAATAATTCGTATGAATTAGCACAAGATTATGTTGATCAATTAAGAGACAAAATTAAATCAGAAATAGTTCTTATTGCTTTTGACATAAATAAAAGTAAAAATTTTTTAAATAATAATATTATCGAATATAAAAGATTTTTAAAAACTCAAAAAATAATAAGAAGAGTCGATGAAATACACATAATTGATATTAACAAAAAATTGTTATTTAGCTCTCTTGATGACAATAAATTATATTTACCTCCAATAGACAGAGCTTTAAATCTTGTTTTAGAGGATGATCGTCCATTAAAAATTATTAATGCTTTTGAAAATAGATCAGCAGCAATTATGCGGTTACAAAATTTCGATGATCAATTTCTTTATGTAATAAAATATTTAGATAAAAATATTTCTAAATATCTTACAGAATCTGAAGAAGCCATTAATTTTTATTATACAGTTGAGGAAAAAAGCACTGGTATAAAAATTTCATTCGCAATTATTTATATAATAATAGTCTCTTTACTTTTGTTTATCTCTATATCAATTGCAATTAGATTTTCTTCAAGATTTTTTAGATCTATAAATAATTTAATTTTGGCATCAACTTCAATTGGTATGGGTAATTTAGATACAAAAGTTCCAGAGGTTAAAACTGATAAAGATTTAGAAATTTTAAATAAAAATTTTAATCAAATGATTGATAAATTAAAAAACCAACAAGAAAAGCTTATCCTTAATGAAAGACATGAAGCTTGGGGTAGTTTAGCTAGAAAGATGGCACATGAAATTAAGAATCCTCTTACTCCAATACAATTAACAATCGATAGATTAAAAAGCAAATATTCAACCCAACTTGTTGAAGAAGATAAAGTAAATTTTAGAGAAAATTTAAAGATTATTAATAATCAAATTAAACAAATCGAAAAATTAGTAAATGAATTTTCTGATTTTGCAAGAATGCCAAAGCCTGTATTTCAAAAAAATAATTTAGTTACACTCATAAAAGAAAATATTAAATTACTTCAAGAATTAGATAGTTCTATAAAAATTACTTTTACAAGCAATGCTGAAAAAATTTATTTCAGTAGTGATAAAGAACAATTAAGTAGGGTAATATTAAATCTCATTAAAAATTCTATTGAAAGCATCCATCAAAAATTAGAAAAATCAAGCAATAGCAATAAAAACATAACTATTGAACTATTTAACAAAAATGATCATATCAATCTCATAATTGATGATACAGGAATTGGATTTAAAAAATTAGAAAATAATATTAAGGATATATTAAACCCATATTTTACAACAAAAAAAAATGGAACAGGACTTGGACTATCCATAGTGAGTAAAATTATTAATGATCATAATGGAGTTATTGATTTCATATCAACTAATGATGGAGCTAAAGTAAAAATTACATTTATTAAATAATGAGCGCTGAGATATTAATTGTTGATGATAATGCCGATATTAGAAATATAATTAATGAATTAATTATTGACGCAGGATATAAAACAAGAGTTGCTGCTAACTATAATCAGGCTTTAACAGAAATTGATAAAAAATTACCTGATGTTGCTATATTAGATGTGAAATTAGACAAAGGAGATAATGATGGTATTGAACTTTTATCTCATATAAAAACAAAAGATAAAGATCTTCCAGTAATAATAATTTCAGGACATGCAAATATTGAGATGGCAGTAAAATCTCTAAAATATGGAGCTTTTGAATTTATCGAAAAGCCATTTGATCAAAACAGATTATTAAATTTTATAAGTCGAGCTGTCGAAAATTATGATTTAAAAAAACAAAATAAAGAGTATGAAAGTAAATTATTTTCATCATATGATTTAATAGGTGATAGTAAAAACACTACAAATATAATTGATCAAATTAAAAAAATATCATTAACAGAAAGTAGAGTTCTTATAAATGGTCCTTCAGGATCAGGTAAAGAGCTAGTTGCAAGAAAAATACATAAAAACTCTTTGAGAAATAAGAGACCATTTATAATATTAAATGGAGCCTTATTAGACTTTAATAAATATGAGCTAGAATTATTTGGTGAAGAAAAAGAAAATGGTTCAATTTCTTATGGCGCACTTGAAAAAGCAAATAAAGGAACTCTTCTTATAGATCAAATTTCTGAAATACCATTAGATATTCAATCAAAAATTTTAAGGGTTTTGATAGATCAAAAATTTAAAAGAGTTAATGGTAATAATGATATTACAGTTGATGTTAGGCTAATTTGCTCATCTAGCAAAGACTTGAAAAAAGAAATTCAAATTGGAAACTTTAGAGAAGATTTATTTCATCGTATTAACGTTTTTGAGATTAATATTGAATCACTAAGTCAAAGAATTTCGGATATACCACTTTTGATAAAATATTTTTCAAAAAAAATATCACAAAATTATAATATTAATGAGTTAGATATTGATGAAAACAATAGTTATATTTTAAATCATAACTGGAAAGGAAATGTAAGAGAATTAAGAAATTTAATTGAAAGGATCGCTATATTACAACCTGATAGTAGAGAAAAGATTTCAAATATAATAAAAGAATCTCTTAAAAATGATAATTTTGATGATCAAATTGCTGAAAACAGCCTATCTGTGCCATTAAAAGAAGCTAGAGAAAAATTTGAAAAAGAGTATTTAACTATTCAATTAAAAAAATTTAATGGAAATATTTCAAAAACTGCAAATTTTGTTGGAATGGAAAGAAGTGCCTTACATCGTAAATTAAAAGGTTTAGGAATTAAAGAATTTAATTAAATGAATATAATCATTTGTGGGGCTGGAAGAGTAGGGTTCACTATAGCTAAACAGCTAAGTGAACAAGGTCACTCTATAACTGTTATAGATCCATCTAGTGAAGATATTCAAAAAATTGATGAAGCTTTAGATGTCAAAGCAATAGTTGGTAAAGGAACATACCCCTCCATACTTGAAAAAGCTAATGCAGCAGAGACAGATATGATTATTGCAGTAACAAGAAATGATGAAATTAATATGGTTATTTGCCAGATAGCATTTTCAATTTTTAATATTCCAAAAAAAATAGCCAGGATTAGATCGCAAGATTATTTAAACCCAAAATTTACAAGAGTATATAATAAAGAAAACTTACCAATTGACGTAATTATTTCTCCTGAAATTGAAATTGCAAAATCAATTCAAAGAAAACTTGAGGCTCCAGGAGCATTAGATAGCGTTCCTTTTGCCAATAATAAAATAAGATTATTAGAAATTTTAATTAATGAAAATTGCAAATTAAGCAATATTAAACTTAATGAGTTGACAAAAAAATTTCCAAATTTAGATGCTAATATTATTGGTATTATAAGAGATGATAAATTTTTAATTCCAAAGAAAAATGATGAAGTAAGGAAAGATGATAAAATTTATGTTATTATTAACTCCTCTCAAATGTCTGAAACTTTAGAGGCATTTGGTCATAATGAAAAAGTTTCTAAAAAAATTTTAATTGTTGGAGGTGGAAATATTGGCTTCAATTTGGCAAAAAATTTAGAAGAAAGCTTAGATGCATCAAGAGTTAAAATTATCGAAAAAAACAAAGATAGAGCGGAGTTTCTCGCAAATGAATTAAACAATACAATAGTTATAAATGGAGATGCTTTGGATGAAGAGGTTTTAGCTGAAGCTAATTTAGAAGAAGCAGAAACGGTACTTGCTTTAACGAATGATGATGAGGACAACCTAATGGTAAGTGTTCTTGTAGAAAAATTTGCAAAAGATGAAAAAGAAATTGATGATAAAAGAACAATGGCATTAATCAACAAACCTAATTATTCATTATTACAAGGTTCTTTAAAAATTGATGATTTAATTGATCCTCGAATGAATACTGTTTCAAGTATTTTAAAGCATGTGCACAAAGGAACAATTGAAACAGCTTATACTATTATGAAAGGTGAATATGAGGTAATTGAAGCTGAAATTATTGAGACATCTGAATTGATTAATAAAGAGCTAAAAAATTCTAATTTACCAGAGGAGATAAGAATCGGAGCTCTTTTGAGAGAAAATAAAGTTATTATACCAAGATCAAATTTTGTTTTTCAAAAAAAAGACAAGGTTGTTTTTTTAGCAAAAAAAGACTCAATTTCAGTAGTAGAAAATATATTTAGCATTAGTTCTATTTAATTAAATGTCATTTTTTAGAGTAAAATATTTAAGTTTTTTTTTTATACTGATTTCTTTTTTTTCATTTTTTAATATTATTTATTCTTACTATTTCAATTTGTATCTAAATTTAAATACCTATTATTTCAGTTTAATTATTTCAGCTTTTATAGGTTTAGCTTTTTATAAGTTAAAAACTCCTGAAAAAAAAACAACTATATTTGAAAAAATATTAACTGTTCTTCTAGGCTATTTTTTAATGCCAATGATTTTGTCTATTCCATTGTATTTAAGCATATATAACTTGACTTTCTTAAGCGCATACTTTGAAGCAGTATCAGGTTTTACCTCTACAGGGTTTACTATATTTGAAAATATAAAACATATTGATCAAGGTTTAATTTTGTGGAGATCTTCAATTCAATGGATAGGAGGTTTGTATTTTTTATACTCTATAATATTTCTTATTGATATATATGATGAAAGTTTAAAAAAAACTTTAACAAATTTTTTGTCTTTTAATAGTTCAGAAGTTTTAAAACAGTCAATTAAAATATTTTTCTTATATTCTAGTTTAACAATTGCTATTTTTATAATTTTGAACATTTTTGGAATAAGATCTTTTAATTCATTAAATTTAGCAATGACAATTATTTCTTCAGGTGGTTTTTTACCTGTAAATGATCTTTCATCTATTTTAATTTATAATTCACAAGTAATTATTTTTTCTCTTTTAATGATGATTTCTTTTTTTAGTATTTTCTTTACTTACAATCTAATTTTTTTAAGAAATAAAAACCTTAATTTTTTTTATGAAGATATTCATTTATTTCTATATTTTGTAGTTGTTGTGAGTATTTTTTTTGTTTTTTTTAGTTATGATAAAAATTTTATTTATAGTTTCTTAACACTGGTAAGTAGTATGTCTAATATTGGTATTTCATTGAATCTAGAAAAAAGTAATTTAACTTTTATTTATCTAATTTTAGTAATTATAGGTGGTTCTTTTTTTTCAACAAGTTCTGGAATAAGATTTTTAAAAATTTATTCGTTGACAAAATATTCAATTAATCAAATTTTATCATTTAGTAAGCCTAAGAATGTTTTTATGAATAAGCTGATGTTTTCAAAAATTATTTTTAACTTTGACGAGATAAATAAATATTTTTTAACAATAATTATTTTTGTAATTTCTTTATTTTTCTTAACAACTTTATTAACCTTAGGTGATATTGATTTTGAAAGTTCATTCAAATTAGCCATTTTAACTCTTATGAATACAGTGAATTCCACAGCATATGGATTAAATGATTTTGATTTTAATAACCTACATTTTTTAACTAAATATTTTCTTATTTTTTTTATGATTATCGGAAGAGTTGAGCTTTTATCATTGTTGTTAATAGCTAAAAAATTTCTATTTAAAAATTAATTAAGTATTATATATGTATGAATATTTAAACTATGCGCCCTTAGCTCAGCTGGATAGAGCATCGGTTTTCTAAACCGAGGGTCGGAGGTTCGAATCCTCCAGGGCGCGCCATTTCTTACTTTTTTAGCCACTAATTATTTGAAATTTTGCTTGACGAGATTTTATAATGAACTCAATTTTAAATTAATTTTTCTTGAACAGTATTTTCTTACATGCTTAAATTAAGAATATTCAAAATACGTTTTGAATTATTTGTTAACAAATAAAAATAACTAAAAGGAAGAATAATGTTTAAATACTTAAAACAATTAACTTCATTAGTTGCTATGGTTGCGGTGTTGTTTACTTTTACAACAGAAACTATGGCTGCTAAAAAATCTAAAACACTTAAAAACACTCAAAAGAAGGGTTTTGTAAGATGTGGAGTATCTCAAGGTCTTCCAGGATTTTCTAACGCTGATGCTGCAGGAAATTGGACTGGTGTTGACGTTGATGTATGTAGAGCGGTAGCTGCTGCAGTACTAGGTGATGCAAACAAAGTTAAGTTTACACCATTAAGTGCTAAAGAAAGATTTACAGCTTTAACATCTGGTGAGATTGATATCTTATCAAGAAACACAACTTGGACTCTTTCTAGAGATGCTGATATTGGACTTACTTTCGTAGGAGTAAACTTCTATGATGGTCAAGGTTTCATGGTTAGAAAAAGTTCTGGTATTACTTCAACAAGCCAATTCAAAGATGGTATCTCAGCTTGTACGAACATTGGTACAACAACTGAGTTAAATATGAGAGACTTCTTTAACTCTAAAGGAATTTCTTATGAGCCAGTTGCTTTCGAAAAAGCTGATGAAGTCGTAGCTGCTTATGATGCTGGTAGATGTGATACTTACACTACAGATAAATCAGGTTTAGCTGCACAAAGAACAAAAATGTCTAATCCAGATGAGCACATCGTGTTACCTGAAACTATTTCAAAAGAGCCATTAGGCCCAGTTGTTAGACAAGGTGACTCAGTATGGGAAGATATCGTAAGATGGTCTTTAAATACTATGATTGAAGCTGAGGAGTTAGGAATAACTTCTGCTAATGCTGACTCTATGAAAACTTCAGATAACCCAGCTGTTAAAAGACTAGTTGGTGCTGAAGGTGAATTAGGTGCTGCATTCGGTCTAGACAATGAGTGGAACTTAAGAATTATCAAACAAGTTGGAAACTATGGTGAAAGCTATAAGAGAAATATAGCTGACACTGGTATATTACCAGACAGAGGTCCAAACGAATTATGGACTAAAGGTGGTATTTTATACGTTCCACCATCAAGATAATTATAGTTATCAATTAATTAAAAAGGGCTAGATTTTTCTAGCCCTTTTTTTTATAAACTCATATATTGACCACGCTGTGAATTTTAAACTTAAAGATATAGGTCCACAATTAATAACAGTTTTAGCTGTTGTTCTTGTTTTTGGTTTTTTTACTTATAACGCACAAGTCAATATGGAGAATAGAGGTATTGATTTTGGGTATGGATTCTTATCACAAGAATCTTCATTTGATGTTCAGTTTTCTTTAATAGAGTATGACGGATCTCACTCTTATTTTAGAGCATATTTAGTTGGTTTATTAAACACTATACTTGTTTCAGTTATAGGAATTGTTATTGCAACTATACTTGGTGTAATTGTAGGCATAGCAAGATTATCTCCAAATTATTTGATAAATAAATTTGCAGCTTTTTATGTAGAATTTTTTAGAAATATACCATTACTTTTGCAAATATTTTTTTGGTATTTTGCTGCTCTTAGAGCTTTACCACTTCCACAAGATGCTGAGCCAATGTTTGGAGTTTCTTATTTAACAATAAAAGGTTTATATGTACCTGCTTTTATTTGGCAAAATTATAATATTTTCTTTTATTCAGTAGTCGCAGCAGTTATAGCAATAATAGTAATTCGAACTTACGCAAAAAAAGTTCAAGAAAATCAAGGTAAACAAACACCAGTTTTGTTAATATCAATAGGTTTAATTTTAATTTTACCTCTTTTAAGTTTTTTAATTGGTGGTGTAAGATTATCATTTGAGGTTCCTGTTTTAAAACAGTTAGCAACAACCTCATTTATTTATGAAGGCGGTGTAAGTTTACCTCCAGAATTAATAGCTTTAGCATTATCTCTGTCCTTATATACTGCAACTTTTATAGCTGAATGTGTTAGAGCAGGTATTCAAGGTGTTGGTAAAGGTCAAAAAGAGGCAGCTGCATCAATTGGTCTTAATCCTAATCAAGTTTTGAAATTAGTTGTTATGCCACAAGCACTTAGAATAATAATTCCACCAACAACTAACCAGTATTTAAATCTTACTAAAAATTCTTCGTTGGCTGCAGCAATAGCTTATCCCGATTTAGTTTTAGTTTTTGCTGGAACAGCTTTAATGCAAACAGGTAAAGCAATTGAAATAGTTTCTATTACAATGTTTACTTATCTAACTTTAAGTATTTCAATTTCAATTTTGATGAATTGGTACAATAAAAAAATAGCAATTCAGGAAAAATAATGTCTAAAATTAATTTTTTAAAACCTGATAAATCAAATTTAAGTACTTTTTTGTATACTGGTTCTTTTTTATTTTTTATCAGTGTGATTGATGTTTTTTTAAACTCATTTTTTAGAATAAATTTAACAAGTTTCTTACCTAGCTTTATAAGTTTCTTATTACCTTTAATTTTAGGATTTATAGGACTTTACTTTATAAGAATTGAATTCAGTGGAATAAAAAATTTAGATCTCATTAATAAACACATAAACACAAATAATTTTAATGCTATCTTATCTTTGTTCATCATTTTTGTGATAATAAAGTCAACACCACCAATACTTAGCTGGTTTGTAATAGATGCTAGTTTTGCTGGAGATAGTAAAGATATATGTTCTGGATCTGGAGCTTGTTGGACTTATATTAAAGTTTGGATGAGAAGATTTATGTATGGCATGTATCCTAATGCTGAGCAATGGAGAATAAACCTTTCTTTTGTGGCATTAGCATTACTTGGTTCTGTTGGATATTTTGCGACTGAGAAATTTAAAAAATATTTAACTTTATATTATGTTGTAATTTATCCATTTATAGCATTTTTATTTATCTTCTTTTTTATATCAGGTGGTCCTGTATTTTTTGATTTTTCATATGGGATTATTGCGGCAGTAATTTCAATAATTGTTGGCTTCTTTATTCCAAGTAGATTTAAATTTTATTATTTTATATTTGTGCCAATTACTCTTTATATTGCTTTAAAATATTTCATCTTTTATGAAGAATTAATTGAACTAGGTAAACTTGATGGATTGAATTGGGTTGAAACAGGTGCTTGGGGTGGTTTATCTCTTACATTTATAATTTCATTTTTCTGTTTAATATTTTGTTTTCCTATTGGAATGGCATTTGCATTAGGCAGAAGATCTGATTTTCCTTTAATTAGATATATATCAATAGGATTTATTGAGTTCTGGAGAGGGGTTCCATTAATTACAGTTTTATTTATGTCTGCTGTAATGTTTCCAATGTTTTTACCAGCAGATTTTTTTATAGATAAATTGGTAAGATGTATAATAGCTATTTCTTTATTTGAAGCTGCTTATGTTGCTGAAGTAATTAGAGGAGGCTTACAAGCGTTACCACGTGGCCAATATGAGGCCGCAAAATCACTTGGAATGGGTTATTGGAAAATGCATATTTTTGTAATTCTTCCCCAAGCTTTAAAATTGGTAATTCCAGGAATTGCCAATACATTTTTAGCTTTAGTTAAAGATACACCTTTAATATTTGTAGTTGGTCTGCTTGAGATAGTAGGGATGTTAAATTTGGCAAAAACTAATCCAGAGTGGTTAGGTTTTGCAATGGAAGGCTACGTATTTGCTGCAATAATTTTCTGGATTATTTGTTATGCAATGAGTAAGTATAGCTATAATCTAGAACAGAAATATAAAACAGAGCGATAAACTATGTCTGACAGCATTATTGAAATAAAAAATGTAAATAAATGGTTTGGAGATTTCCAAGTTTTAAAAGATATAAATTTAGAAGTTAAACCAAAAGAAAAAATTGTTGTTTGTGGTCCATCAGGGTCTGGTAAATCGACTTTAATCAGATGTATAAACAGATTAGAGGAACATCAGGAAGGTGATATTATTGTTGATGGAAACACTTTAACGGAAGATACAAAAAATATTGAACAAATAAGAGCTGAAGTAGGAATGGTATTTCAGCAATTTAATTTATTTCCACATTTATCGATTGTTGATAATTGCACACTTGCTCCAATTTGGGTAAAAAAAATGCCTAAAAAAGAAGCCGAAGAGTTGGCTTTAAAACATTTAGAGAGAGTTCAAATTCTTGATCAGGCACAAAAATATCCTGGTCAGTTATCAGGTGGTCAACAACAAAGAGTAGCTATAGCAAGAGCACTTTGTATGGAACCAAAAATAATGCTATTCGACGAACCAACTTCAGCTCTCGATCCTGAGATGATTAAGGAAGTGTTAGATGTAATGGTAAATTTAGCTAACCAAGGTATGACAATGATAGTTGTTACCCATGAAATGGGATTTGCTAAAGAAGTGGCAGATGAAATGATATTTATGGACGAAGGAATGATTGTAGAAAAAGCTAATACTAAAGAGTTTTTTGCTAACCCTAAGAGTGACAGAACTAAGCTATTTTTAAGTCAAATATTATAAAAGTATATACTTTTTAAGGCGAAATGTAAGATTATAACAAATTAAATATGTTTGTTTTACATTCAACTAATGCTTGACAGTATTTTGATTATTTTAAATTTTTAATAAAAATAAATAAATTTTTTTATTGCAGTAACATTAATAAATTTGTTCAATGGTCTTTTATAATTTAATTAAGAGGGGTCTTAATGGAAGATAATTTCAACAAACACTTAGGCAGCAAGCTTAAGCTAAGAAGGTTAGCTTTAGGTTTAACACAAACTAAAGTAGCAAAAGCAATAAATGTGACATTCCAACAAATTCAAAAATACGAAAAAGGTACTAATGGAGTAAGTTCAATTAGACTACTTCAACTAGCTAATTATTTAAAAGTACCGATTAATTATTTTTTTGAAGATTTTTCAGAATATTTGGTAAATTTAGAAAAATCACAAGAAGGTCATTTGAATATTAACTATAATTTTTTAGTTAAAGTATATTCAGAGCTTAATGCTGACCAAAAATTAAAATTTAATAAATCTTTACAAATTTCAGGATCAGGAATTTCAAAAGCAGTTTAATTAAATTTTTAATTAAGACCCAATAATTGTATTTAAGAGAAGTTTTAATTTCTGTATTTTATTTTTTGGCTCCTCGGGCAGGACTCGAACCTGCGACCAATTGATTAACAGTCAACTGCTCTACCAACTGAGCTACCGAGGAATGTAAAAAAGCCAACATACTTTTTTTTATAACTAAAACAAGATTTTTTTGGAGGCAACGCCCGGAATCGAACCGGGATACAAGGATTTGCAATCCTCTGCGTAACCATTCCGCCACGTTGCCATCTTATTTTTAGCTAATAGCTACAGATGCCTTTTTATATTAAATATTTTCTATTAGTCTATTAAATAACGAACCAAATTGATGATTGTTAATTTAGATTATTAAATTATAAACTTTAACATCAATGAGTAGCGATAAATATATACATTCTGATGTTGAAAATAGGATTTATTCTTATTGGGAAAAAAATGGACTTTTTAAACCTAAAGAAAATTCAAAAAAATTCTCAATTGTAATACCCCCGCCAAACGTAACAGGTAGTTTGCATATGGGTCATGCTCTTAATAATTCTATTCAAGATTTATTAGTTCGTTATCATAGAATGAATAATTTTGAAACTTTATGGCAACCAGGTACAGATCACGCCGGAATAGCTACTCAAGCCTTAGTAGAAAAAAAACTAAGCTCTGAAAAAATAGATAAAAACGAAATCGGAAGAGAAAAATTCATTGAAAAAGTTTGGGAATGGAAAGATCAATACGGGGACATAATAATTAATCAATTGAAAAAACTAGGTTGTTCTTGTGATTGGTCAAGAAATGCTTTCACAATGGATGAGAACTTATCTAAGTCAGTAATTAAGGTTTTTGTAGATCTTTATAACAAAGGTTTGATCTACAAAGACAAGAAATTAGTTAATTGGGATACCGTTTTAAAAACTGCAATTTCAGATCTTGAAGTTGATCAAAGAGAGGTAAACTCTAAAATTTATTACATAAGATATCCTATAGATGGAACAGATGAATTTATAACAATTGCAACCACAAGACCCGAAACAATGCTCGGTGACACAGCAATAGCAGTTAATCCAAAAGACCAAAGATTTAAATCCTTTGTTGGAAAAACAGTTACTATTCCAATTGTTGAAAGAAAAATAAAAATAATTGAAGATGATTACGCAGATCCTGAGCAAGGAACAGGAGCATTAAAAATAACTCCTGCACATGATTTCAATGACTATGATGTTGGTCAAAGAAATAATCTTGAAATAATTAATATTTTCACTGAAGCCGGTAAAATAAATGAAAACGCTCCAGAAAATTATGTAGGTCTTGATAGGTTTGAAGCTAGAAAAAGAATTTTAAAAGAACTTAAAGAAAAAGAATTTTTTGTAAAAGAAGAAAATATTAAAAACAAAGTTCCTTATGGAGATAGATCTAATTCAATAATAGAACCTTTTTTAACAGAACAATGGTTTGCTGATGCTGGTAAATTATCAGTCAAAGCTAAAGAAGTTGTTAACTCAAAAAAAACAAATTTCTTTCCTGAGAATTGGTCAAAAACTTATTTCCAGTGGATGAACAATATAGAGCCTTGGTGTATTTCAAGACAGCTTTGGTGGGGCCATCAAATACCTGCTTGGTATGGTCCTGATGAAAAAATTTTTGTTGCAGAAAATGAAGATGATGCAAAGCAACAAGCTAAAAACCATTATGGTAAAGATGTTGAATTAAATCGTGATCCGGATGTTTTAGATACTTGGTTTTCGTCTGGCTTATGGCCCTTTGCAACATTGGGTTGGCCTGATGATAAAAATTATGTAGATAAATTTTATCCAACATCAGTATTGGTTACAGGTTTTGATATTATATTTTTTTGGGTAGCTAGAATGATTATGTTTGGTACAGAGTTTTTAAATAAAGAACCATTTAAAGATATTTATGTTCACGCATTGGTTAGAGACGAGAAGGGACAAAAAATGTCTAAATCGAAAGGAAATGTAATTGATCCTTTAGATTTAATTGAAAAATATAGTGCAGATGCTCTTAGATTTACTTTGTTATCAATGGCATCACCAGGTACAGATGTTAAGCTTTCTGAGGATAGAGTAAAAGGTTATAGAAATTTTTTAAACAAATTATGGAATGCAAATAATTTTTTAATCACTAATGAATGTGATTTTAAAGATATAGACAAAGTTCCTAGTTTAAATGTAAATATTAATAAATGGATTCATTCAGAACTTGTTGAAACTAAAAACAAGATAGAAAAAAACCTTAATGATTATAGATTTGATGAGGCTGCTAAAAATGCCTATCAATTTGCATGGCATTCGTATTGTGATTGGTATTTAGAACTATCTAAAACAATATTATTTTCAGAAGATGAAAAAGCTAAAGCAGAGGTTAAAAAAGTATCATCTTTTGTATTCAAACAAATTTTGATTTTGCTACATCCCTTTATTCCTTTTGTTACAGAAGAAATTTGGCTTAAAAATAAATTTGATAATGACGGTAATGATTATTTGATGCTAAAAAATTGGTTATCTGGTGAGATAAATAAGGATAGTAGCACTGAGCAGGTTGAGAATATTATTAATATTATTTCAGAGATTAGATCGTTTAAAAATGAGCTAAATGTGAGTCCAGGTTCATTTATTGATATATCAATAAGCAATATTAATAAAAATCAAAAAAAATTCATTAATACAAATGAAATTATTCTAAAAAAACTAGGAAGAATAAACACCATATTAGATAATGATTTAGACAAACCAGCTGCCACAATGGTTGTTTCTGGTGATTTGTTTAAGATTTATTTTGATAAAGATGTTGATTTAAAATTAATAAAAGAAAATTTAACAAATAAACAAAGTAGATTAGAGCAAGAGATGAATAAAATATCTCAAAGATTGGATAATAAGAGTTTTGTAGATCGAGCTCCAAAAGAGATTGTTGAACAAGAAAAAAATAATTATAATAATTTAAAGAATGATATTGAGAAAATATCAGTAACAATAAAGGGTATATAATGTCTAAATTTAATAAAAAGAAACTTCCAAGCAGACACACATCATTAGGAGCAGACAGAGCTCCACATAGATCTTTTTATTATGCCATGGGAGAAACTGAGAAAGATGTAGCAAAACCATTTGTTGGTGTCGTTTCCACATGGAATGAGGCAGCTCCTTGTAATATTGCCCTAATGAGACAAGCTCAATCAGTTAAAAAAGGAGTTAGAGCTAATGGTGGAACTCCAAGAGAATTTTGTACAATCACTGTAACAGATGGTATCGCAATGGGTCACGAAGGAATGAAATCCTCATTGATTTCTAGAGAGGTAATTGCTGATTCTGCTGAACTTACGGTTAGAGGTCATTGTTATGATGCTTTAGTAGGGATTGCTGGGTGTGATAAATCTTTACCAGGTTTGATGATGTCAATGGTTAGATTAAATGTACCAAGTGTGTTTATATATGGTGGTTCAATTCTTCCAGGTAGATACAAAGGTAAAGATGTAACAGTAGTAGATGTATTTGAAGCTGTTGGAAAACATTCATCTGGTCAAATGTCAGCTGCAGAACTTAGAAAATTAGAATTAGTTGCTTGTCCAAGTGCAGGTGCTTGTGGTGGTCAATTTACAGCAAATACAATGGCATGTGTATCTGAAGCTATTGGATTAGCTTTACCTTATTCAGCTGGAACACCAGCTCCATATGAAGAAAGAGATAAATACGCGAAAGCGAGTGGTAAAATGGTTATGAACCTTTTAAAAAAAGGAATTAAACCAAGAGATATAGTTACAAGAAAAGCTTTAGAAAATGCTGCAACGATTGTAGCTGCAACTGGTGGATCTACTAATGCAGGATTACATTTACCTGCTATTGCAAACGAAGCAGGAATTAAATTTGATTTAATGGACGTTGCTAAAATTTTTAAAAAAACACCTTATCTTGCAGATTTAAAACCAGGTGGAAAATATGTTGCAAAAGATATGTGGTTAGCAGGTGGTGTTCCAATGTTATTAAAAACTTTATATGAAGGTGGATATATTCATGGAGAATGCATGACTGTTACTGGAAAAACTATGAAGGAAAATTTAAAAAGTATTAAATTTAATCCAAAACAAAAAGTAATGAGATCTTATAAAAATCCATTATCTCCAACTGGTGGTGTTGTTGGGTTAAAAGGAAACTTAGCACCAGAAGGTGCAATTGTTAAAGTTGCTGGACTTAAAAAATTACAATTTACTGGAAAAGCAAGATGCTTTGATAATGAAGAAAGTGCAATGAAAGCTGTTCAAAGCAGAAAGTATAAAGATGGTGATGTAATTATAATTAGATACGAAGGACCCGTTGGTGGTCCTGGTATGAGAGAAATGTTATCGACAACAGGTGCAATCTATGGACAGGGAAAAGGGGAGAAAGTAGCTCTTATCACTGATGGCAGGTTCTCTGGGGCTACAAGAGGCTTTTGTGTTGGTCACGTGGGCCCTGAGGCCGCTCTAGGGGGTCCTATAGGCCTTTTACGTACTGGAGATATTATTGATATCGATGCCAGAAAAGGAACTATCAATGTAAGGCTTTCTAAAAAAGAATTAGCTGCAAGAAAAAGAAAATGGAAAGCTAGAAAATCAGATTTTGGATCAGGCACTTTATGGAAATATGCACAAACAGTTGGACCAGCATATTTAGGTGCACCAACACATCCAGGTAAGAAAAAAGAAGTTAAGGATTATTCAGAGATTTAATGAAAATTCGTCCAGTTATTTTATGTGGAGGTGCTGGAACTCGACTTTGGCCAAATTCTAAAAATCATCAAGCTAAACAGTTCATTGATTTTGGTAATTGGACTTTGCTTGGTAAAACACTTGATAGAACAAAAGCATCAATATTTGATGCTCCAGTTATAAGTACAAATAAAAAATATCTTAAACAAGTTAAACAACATCTTAAAAAACTCAAAATAAGTAAATATAAAATTGTTCTTGAACCAGCAAAAAAAAATACTGCACCAGCTATATTAAGTACAGCTTTAATTAAAGATATTCCTGACAATCAACCTTTAATGTTTTTTACAGCAGACCATTTAATTGAAAAGATGAGTATTTTTAATAGGGCAATTAATAAAAACAAAAAGAACTTAAGTGATCAAAATATATTTATATTTGGAATAAAACCAAATTCACCATCTAGCGAATATGGTTATTTTTTAACCAAAAAAATTAAAGGAAATATTAATAAAGTAACTAGATTTATTGAAAAACCAAAAGAAGCTAAAGCTAAACAAATTATAAAGAAAAAAGGTTATTGGAATTCAGGAATGTTTTTTCTTAGAAAAGATTCCATTATTAATAACTTTAAAAAATATCAGCCTAAAACTTACAGAAATTGTTTAAATGCAGTTAATAAGGCAAAATATAAGGCTAATACATATTATTTAAATAAAGCTTCATTTATAAAAGCTACTGCTAAATCTTTTGATTATGCAATTCTAGAAAAAACCAAACAAATTAACGCTATCAAACTAGATATACCTTGGTCAGATCTTGGTAGTTGGAAAGAAATTCTGAAAATGTATGATAAAAATAAAAACAAATATATTAAGAAAAAAAACGTGTATTACCGTCCATGGGGCAGATACACTAATTTATTTGAAGGAAAAGAGTTTTTAATAAAAGAACTATACGTAAAACCAAAAGGTATTTTAAGTTTACAAAAACACCATCACCGAGCGGAACATTGGTTAGTCACCCAAGGTAATGCTAAAATAACTCTTAACAAAGATATTATAATTAAAAAACCAGGTGAACATATATTCATTCCGTTAGAGGCAATCCATAGAGTTCAAAACTCAGGAAAAAAACCTGTAAAAATTGTCGAAGCTCAAATTGGCTCAATTTTGAAGGAAAGTGATATTGTTAGATATCAAGATGTATATGGCCGTGTTAAATAATATAACACGACCATAAAGATTTATTTAAAACCAATTATTTGGAATAATTATGTAGTGGATCGCTAAAACGATACCTACTGAAACACTTAATCCAAAGATCATTTTAAGAAAGTCTTTACCAATTAATGGGAAGACATACTTAAATTTATAGTCCTTATTCATTGTAGATATTGCAAGCTCTCTTCCACACAATAACCCAACGAACACCCATGTTGTTGACATTGGCAAATCATTAAGCTCTTTAAAGTAGAATAAAACACCAGCATAAATCACATTAATAATTGTAGCTGATCTTGCATATCTTGTTCCTGTTTTTTCAAGAACAACTTTTTGAATTGGTCCACCTTGAATGTAGAAAATATAAAATAATAATGCTGTAAAGTAACCCATTACAATTAAAAGCAATGTTAAATCTAATTGTCTAGGTAGATATACAGCTATATTAGCTACATCGTGAGATAACCAAACCCACCATAACCAACCTGACGAAACCCAAACAGCATTTCTCCAGAATGATATCCATTTTTCATCTACTTCATCAAATTTTTCATTAATAAATTTAGATACAGCTATCCAGGCTATGTAAGCAACCATTGCTGCTAATCCATAACCAACCACACTTTTCAATAGCATTTTTTCAAGCACAACGGTTGAAGCAAATGCCGAAAGAACTAAAAAGGTTGTTGATACTGGTATTCCAATTCTTGTTAATAATAATAGTATTGCAGGAGCTACTGCATGATACCATTGAATTTCTTGATAAGGTATTCTATTTAATCTTCCATAAGAAATATCTCCATCATAAGAATACCAACCCCATCCAAGTGCTAAAATCATAACAGCTGAAGCTGATCCAGCAAGTACATACCATTTAAACCACTTCTTTTTTGAAGCAATAAAGGTACCAAGTGTTTGGATTGAGTCGTTAGCGATTACACTATAACCGGCAAGGGCAAACCCTATAACCGTGTAAATTAAAGTCATTTCCATTTTTTATCTCCTAAATATTATTGTTTTCGGTTCAATCGTTTTATGACTTGAGGAGTGTTTAATGTAGGTCAAAGAATTTTTCTACGTATAAATTTATTTATTAAAGAATCAGAGAGTAGATTCATCTACAACTAAACTAATTTAGTTCAAAGTCTATATAAAAAAATTAAAATATTATTTTATATATACCAATTACAAATAATGGTATTTGCAATCCAAAATTAGTTAGGATCGCTTTATCTTTGCTGATAAATCCAGCGATAGTCCATCCTACAACTCCTAATCCGTGAAAGTAGATATTCAATGGATATACGTTTAGATTTGTTAAAAGAATACCAACTAGAACGAGAAATGTACTTATCCATTTAAGATACTTTTTTATGAACATTATTTTTTCCTTTCTTGTAAATTTAATAACTAATTACAATTCAAGAAATACTAATATCAATAAATAGTATCTTAACAACCTTTGAAAGAATTGGACATATTTCTAATTAATTTGAAATACAAGTCTTTACCCGGATCTAAAGTTGCACCTAATGGATCCAAAACACCAGTTTTAATCTTCATATCTTTAGCTACAGCTTTGATAATATCTGGGTTAAATTGAGGTTCAGAGAATACACATGCAACTTTGTCATGCTCGATAATTTCTCTAATTTCAGCAAGTTGTTCAGCTCCAGGCATCACATCTGTATTAACAGTAAATGCACCTAATACTTTAACATTAAATCTTTCTTCAAAATACTGATAAGCATCATGGAATACAATTGAAGAAACACTGCTGCTTAAATCTGTCATTACATCAATTGTAAGTTTATCGATTTCTTTTAAAGCTTTAGCTAAATTACTTTTGTATTTAGCTTCATTTTTTGGATCATTTTCAATTAAATGTTCTGCCATTTCATTTAAAATAGCTTTTGCATTAATTGGGTCCAACCAAATGTGTGGATCAAATTCACCATGCGCATGTCCATCATGATCGTCATGTCCGTGATCATCATGATCATCTTCTTTTTTACCATGATCGTCATGGTCGTGATCATCTTCCTTTTTACCGTGGTCATCATGTCCATGGTCATCATGATCATCTTCTTTTTTACCATGATCGTCATGTCCGTGATCGTCATGATCATGTTCGTCAAAAATATTTCTTTCTCTAAATTTTAATACCTGTAATCCTTTAGTTTCCATTAGTTCAATTTTTTCTGCTTTTTTTGCAATTGAGCTTAGTGGTTTTTCTAAAAAATTTTCTAAATCTTCACCTACCCAAAATATTAGATCTGCATTTTGGAGCATTTTTGCATGAGAAGGTTTCATTGCAAATCCGTGCGGAGATGCATATCCATCAACTATGAGATCAGGCTTAGCAATACCGTCCATCAAATAACTGGCTAATGAATGAATTGGTTTAATAGAAGCTACTACTTTTATTTCAGCGTTTGCTGGTGTAAAGAATGTTATAATTGATAATATTGAGAATATAAGTGGTATTTTTTTAATATTTTTCATAATAAGTAATTTAATTAGTTGTTATAATATAACAGTATGTAATAATATAACATTTATAAGTCAAGCAATTTATGAGTTTAGAAAATAGTACATTAGTAAAATTAAATAACGCTGGTTTTAAACAAAATAATAAATGGCTAGTGGAAGGTGTTTCATTAACTGTTGAAAGAGGAAAAATTGTTACCCTTATTGGACCTAATGGTTCTGGGAAAAGTACTACAGCCAAAATTGCATTAGGAATTTACAAAAACATAGAAGGATCTGTAGAAAAATATACTAACAAAGTTGGTTATGTTCCTCAAAAAATCTCAATTGATTGGACACTACCATTAAGAGTATATGATTTTATGCTTTTAACAGAAGATATAAAAGATGAAGCAATTGATGAAGCTCTTACGCTTACAGGTGTAATGCATCTTAAAAATAAAAATCTAGGGAATTTATCAGGAGGTGAATTTCAGAGAGTTTTAATAGCTAGAGCTATTTCTAAAAAACCTGAGTTATTAGTCTTAGATGAACCTGTTCAAGGTGTTGATTACACTGGAGAGATTGCATTATATGAGCTTATTAAAAAAATTTCAGATACTTTAAATTGTGGAATTTTACTAATTTCTCACGATCTACACACAGTCATGACCGCAACAGATCATGTTGTTTGTTTAAATGGACATGTATGTTGTTCAGGAACACCAATGGATGTTGCAAAAAATAACGAGTACAAAACTCTATTTGGTGAACAAGCTTCTCAAATTTTAACAGTTTATGAACATAAGCATGACCATGTTCATTCTGACGAAGGTCAAATAAAAAAAAATTAATATGTTAGATGATTTTTTCGTTAGAGCGTTAATTGCTGGTATTGGTGTTGCTTTAGTAACAGGACCACTTGGATGTTTTGTTGTTTGGAGAAGATTATCTTATTTTGGTGATACTTTATCTCATTCAGCTTTATTAGGTGTGACGTTAGCTTATTCGTTTGAGCTTAATATTGCACTGTCTGTGTTCATAATTTCATCTGTAATTGCACTGATATTAATTCAGCTACAAAAAAAAACTAATTTACCAGGAGACGCTTTGTTAGGTCTGTTAGCCCACTCTTCTTTAGCAGTTGGTTTAGTAGTAATTGGATTTCTAACTTTTATTCGTTTTGATATTATGGGGCTTTTATTTGGAGACATCTTAGCTGTAACAACAAATGACATATTTATCATATGGACTGGTGGAGCAGTAATTTTAATAGTTCTTAAATTAATTTGGAAACCATTGTTTGCATCGACAGTTAATTATGAATTAGCTGAGGCTGAGGGATTAAATCCTGATAGAGCAAAAGCAACATTTACTATTCTCATGGCTGCTGTAATAGCCATATCAATTAAAATGGTTGGATTATTATTGATTACTGGAATGTTAATTATACCCGCTGCGATGGCTAGAAACATATCAGACAGTCCTCAAAAGATGGTTTTATTTTCTGTTATTGGTGGTCTTTTATCAGTTTTATTAGGGCTATTTTCTTCATTAGAATTTAATACATCATCTGGACCTTCAATAATCATGGCCGCTTTAGTATTATTTATACTCTCTTTACTTAATATTAAACAATCGATTAAATTGAAAAACTAATAACTTATTGATAAGAATTTAAAGATGCAAAAAGAACATATCCTTTCCAAAAATCAAAAAATAATTTTTGATCTCATTGATAAATTTGGTGGGCCTATGAAAGCTTATTCAATTTTATTTAATGTTCAAAAAAAAGGAATTAAAGCTCCATTACAAGTTTACAGAGCGTTAGATAAGCTGGTTGAAATTGGAAAAATTCATAAGATCGAAAGTAGAAATGCTTTTATTGCTTGTCAAAATTCTAGCTGTCAGGTTTCAAAAGCAACTGCTTTTTCAATTTGTGAAAGTTGTGAAAACGTATCTGAAATAAGTAATTCAAAACTTTCTAAATATTTATCTAATTTTTCAGACAATTCAGGAATGAAATATAGCAAATATAATTTAGAATTTTTTGGTTTATGCAAGAAATGTAAATCAAAATAATGAGCACTGTATCTATAACTTTAGACGAAATATTTGAACTAGCTAAAAAAACTCTTTTAGCTAACGGTTGTGATGATGAAACAGCATCAATACTATCAGACTTGATCAGAAATGCTGAACGAGATGGCTCGGTATCACATGGTCTATTTAGATTACCAGCATATGTCACTGGATTAAAAAGTGGAAAGATTAATGGAAAAGGAAAACCTGAGGTAAAAAAAATATCTCCATCTGTTATCAAAGTTGAAGGAAATAATTGTTTAGCACCTGTTGTATTAAATAAAGGATTACCCGAATTAGCAAAAGCCGCAAAAGAAAATGGTGTTGCTGTATTAGCAATAAATAATTCACATCATATGGCTGCTATGTGGCCCGAAACAGAGAAATTAGCAGAGGATGGTTTAGTTGCATTTGCTTGTACATCTTACAAACCTGCTGTTGCACCTGCCGGTGCTATAAAGCCATTATTTGGAACGAACCCAATTTCTTTTGCTTGGCCACGTCCAGGTAAAACACCAGTTGTTTATGATATGGCAACAGCCTCAATGGCAATGGGAGAAGTTCAAGTTGCTAAAAGAGAAGGGCATAAAGTTCCACTTGGAACAGGATTAACTAAAGATGGTAAAGAAACAACTGATCCTGGGGAAATTGCAGATGGTGGAGTTTTATTACCCTTTGGTGGTTACAAAGGATCTGCAATTGCAATGATGGTAGAATTAATGGCAGGTGCATTAGTTGGAGATAATTTTAGTTTTGAAACTGCTGCCAAAGATAATAATGATGGTGGCCCCCCAAGTGGTGGTGAATTCATACTAGCTATCAATCCAGATAAAACATCAGGTACTAATTGGCAAAAACATGCTGAGGAATTTTTTGAAAAAATGAAATCAATGGGTGAAGTAAGATTACCTGGAGAAAGACGTCATAAGAATAGAATGGATACTGGCCCAAGAAATATTAACCAGGAATTAGTAAATAAAATTAAATCTTTAAGCTAAATTAATCTCAATAGGTGTGTGATCAGAGGGCTTTTCTCTTCCACGTGGATCTTTATTAATATTAATATCTTTAATTTGATTAATTATTGAGTTTGAAACTAAAAAATGATCAATACGCATTCCATTATTTTTTTGCCAAGCACCTCTCATATAATCCCAGAATGTATATCCTTCTTTATCTTCATGAAAATGTCTGTAGACATCGTTAAACCCAAGATTAATCATTTCTCTAAATTTTTTTCTTATTTCAAGTCTGTATAAAGCATCGTCTTCAAAACTTTTAACATTATAAACATCTTCTGCTGATGGAATGATGTTAAAATCACCAGCTAGAATAATGTTAGAATTTTTTTTAGATAAATTTTTTAATTGCTTTATTAATTGATTAAGCCAATCTTTCTTATAATCATATTTTTCTGTATCTACAGGATTACCATTAGGCGTGTAAATATTTATTAATTGTATATTTTTTTTCTTATGCTCAAATTCAGCTGAAATTATTCTAGATTGTTTTAACTTATCCTTAATCAAATCTGTTTTGACATTTTTAAATTTAATTTTAGAAATTATTGCTACACCATTATAACTTTTTTGACCAAACACATGACTTTCATAGTCCATTGATGAAAAATCATCATATGGAAAATTAACATCTTCAGTTTTGATTTCCTGCATCATTAAAATATCAGGTTTATATTTTAATAAATAGCTTTTGATATTTTCAATTCTTGCTCGCACTGAGTTTACATTCCAAGATGAAATGAGCATTAAAGTGAGAAAGAAACTCCACAACCACATGAAGATTTGGTTTGTGGATTAGATATTTTGAATTGTTCACCTATAAGTTCAGACACATAATCAACTTCAGATCCTTTAAGCAAATCAGCTGAAGTTTTATCAATTAAAATATTTTGATAATTTAAATCATCATCTTGTTTTGATTTATCAAATGTAAATTCATATTGAAAACCAGAACATCCTCCACCTTTGATAGCGATTCTGAAGAATGATCCTTTGTCTTTTTTTGATAACAAATTATCTATTTGTTTTAACGCTTTATCCGTAAATTTAATTTCTTTAATCATGTCTGAACACTGTTATTACTAATATAATACTTAATTATTTAAATTAAAGGATGAAAAAAGACACTTTGTTAGGCGTATTTAAAAGTAAAGGTAGACTTAATAACGAAGCTAATTCAAAATATAGATCTCCTTTTCAACGCGACAGAGATCGGATAATTCACAGTGCATCATTTAGAAGATTAAAGCATAAAACCCAAGTATTTGTTAACACCGAAGGGGATCATTTTAGAACCAGGATTACCCATTCAATTGAAGTTGCTCAAATAGCAAGATCAATTGCAAAATATCTAAAATTAAATGAAGATTTAGCTGAAACCTTAAGTCTTGCTCATGATTTAGGTCACACCCCTTTTGGCCATGCAGGAGAGGATGCTTTAGATGATTGTATGCAAAACTATGGAGGTTTCGATCACAATCTTCAGACACTAAGAATAGTAATGTTTTTAGAGAATAAATATTTTAAATTTGCTGGATTAAATTTAACTCTTGAAACTTTAGAAGGACTTTTAAAACATAACGGACCTGTAGATGATCTAAGCATGATCAATAAACTAATTGGTTTAAAAGTTTTCAAAAATAAAATTAATTTTAATACTTATCCATCATTAGAAGCTCAAATATCAGCTATATCAGATGATATTGCATATAATAACCATGATATTCAGGATGGAATTAAAGCAAACCTATTTAAACTTGAGGAATTAGTTGAATTAGATTTTTTCAAAAATATTTACCAAAAATATAAAAACAAAATTAATAAAAAAAATTATAAAATTGCTATTTACCAAATCATAAGAGACTCAATAGATATTATGATAAGAGATTTACTAAGTAATACAAAAAAAAATATTAAAAAATTTAAAATTAAGTCATTAAAAGATGTATCAAAATCAAATCAATTAATAGTTTCTTTTTCAGATAAAATAGAAAATTCAGAACAAGAAATCAGATCATTTTTAAGACATAGAATGTATGACAATAAATCAGTACTTAATAAGAATCAAAGAGGTAAAATGATAATTAAGAAATTATTTAAAATAATTAAATCAAATCCAAGAAAATTTCTTACTAAAGAGCAATTGACTAAAGACAAATATAGAGCTATTTCAGATTTTATATCTGGTATGACAGATAGATACGCAATTAACCTATATAACAATAATAAATGAATATTTTTGAATTATATCTAGATAAAATCAAATCTGTTATTGTTGAGCTTAGTAAAAAAAATCAGATCATCGTTCCAGAAAGTTTTAATGGTATTAATGCGGAAATACCACCCCCAAAATTTGATTGTGATATTTCAACTAATGTTGCAATGGTTTTATCAAAACTAAACAAAACTTCTCCAATAGAATTGGCAGAAAAACTTGCACCTGAAATAAAAAATAATGACGATCAAATAGAAAACATATCCATTGCTAAACCTGGTTTCATAAATATTAAATTTAAGCCATCATTTTGGTCAAACTTTATTAAAGAAATAATTGATAACGCTGAAAAATTTGGAATTAATGAAAAAGAGAAAAAAAATAATTATTTAGTTGAATTCGTATCAGCTAACCCTACAGGACCCTTGCATGTAGGTCACTGCAGAGGAGCTATTTTAGGCGATGTTATATCTAATGTTTTAATATTTAATAAACACCAGGTTACAAGAGAATATTATGTAAATGATTATGGTAACCAGATTATAAATTTTACTAAATCTGTATACTTTAGAATTAGAGAAGTAAAATTTAACGAAACATTCCCTCAAGATAATCCTGATTTATATCCAGGAGATTATTTAATCGATTTTGCGAAAAATATAGTTTCAAATAATTCAAATCTAAATTTTGATAATTATGATGAAATTAGGGATAAGTTAACAGCTTTATCTATAGAACAGGCGTTACTTTTAATTAAAAAGAACCTTAAGAGCTTAGGAATTAATCATGATAATTTTGTTAGTGAAAAAAGTATTGTATTAAACAAAGAAGTTGAGAATGTAATAAAATTTTTAGAAAAAAATAAATTTGTATACAAAGGAAAGATAAAAGCTCCAGCAGGAGAAGATAGTAAAAACTGGGTAGAACGAGAACAGCTACTATTTAAATCAACTGATTTTGGTGACGATAAAGATAGAGCATTACAAAAATCAGATGGAGCATGGACTTATTTTGCAAGCGATGTTGCATATCATAAAAATAAAGTTGATCGTAAATTTGATTATTTAATAAACATTCTTGGTGCTGATCATGCTGGTTATATTAAAAGAATTTCATCCTCGGTTGAGGCTCTATCAGGAAAAAAAGATAAATTAATCTGCAAAATTAGTCAGCTTGTAAAATTAATTAAAGATAACAAACCATTTAAGATGTCTAAACGAAAGGGCGACTACATTACCGTTGATGATTTAATTAAAGAAGTAGGAAAAGATGCAACTAGATTTATCATGCTTAACAGAAGTAGTGATGTAGAATTAGATTTTGATTTTGATGCTGTTAAAGAAAAATCAAAAGATAATCCATTGTATTATGTTCAATATTGTTATGCAAGAATTTCATCTGTGTTTAGACATATTGATAAAGATTTAAATTCAAACATTGAATTAGATGATTTTAGTTTTGAATATTCAAATGATGAGATCAAAATTTTAAAAAAGATTTCAGAATGGCCTAAATGTATTGATGCTGCTAGCTCCAAATTAGAACCACATAGAATACCTGTTTATTTATATGATCTTGCCTCAGAATTTCACTCGTATTGGAATCTTGGTAAAAAACATCCAGAAAAAAGATTTATTAATGATCAAAAAACAGTTTCACCAGATAAATTAATTTTTTTAAAAGCAATATCTAACGTTGTAAAATTAGGAATGGATATAGTTGGTGTAGATACACCAGATAAAATGTAATGCTAAAAGAAATTAAGTATTTAATCTTCATTGTTGTAATTGTTTTATTTATTTTTTTGACTGGTAGATATTATTTTTCAGATGAAAATAAGAAGAAATCATACAGATCATATAAAAATATCGATGAAAAAATTAAATTATATTCAAAAAATTTACCTGTTTTAGAAAATGATACTCAAAATATAATTGAATACGTGAAGCAAACAAACAAAAAAAAGAAAAAAAAGTTTAATTTTTGGAAACTTTTAGAGAATGATTAAGAATAGAAGATCTTTTATTGTTGGTTTAAAATCCTCAACATTATCAAATAAAGAAATAGCTTTTTTAAAAAAATATAAGCCATGGGGTGTTATTTTATTTTCAAGAAACATAAGTTCAATTGAACAAACTAAAAAATTAACTGATAGAATAAAAAAGATATTTAAAGATAAAAAATACCCAATATTAATTGATCAAGAAGGTGGACGTGTAAATCGATTAAGTAAAATTATCTCATTTGATAATTTGACTGCTGAATATTTTGGTAATTTATTCACAAAAGATAAGAAAAAATTTAATATTATTTATAAATTATTTATCGATAAGACTTCGTATTTACTTAAATCAATCGGTGTTAATATAAATACTGTTCCTGTTTTAGACCTTCGAGTTAAAGGAGCTAGTAGTATCATTGGTGATAGATCTTTTTCAAAAAATAAAAAAAATATCTCTAAAATTGGAGATATTTGTATTGATTATTTTCATCAAAATTCCATTGGAACTGTGATGAAGCATATACCAGGACATGGATTAGCTAAGGTAGATAGTCATAAATTTACTCCTGTAGTTACAAAAAACTTAAATTATTTAAATAAAAATGATTTTTTTCCATTCAAGAAAAAACAGAGTTATTTTGCAATGACAGCCCATGTAATATATCGAAGCATTGATAAGTTAAATACAGCTACACACTCCAAAAAAATTATAAATTTTATTAGAAAGAAAATTGGCTTTAAAAACATTTTGATTTCAGATGATTTATCAATGAAAAGTTTAAAAGATGATTTAAAAACTAATACGATCAAAACATTTAGCGCAGGTTGTAATCTTGCTCTTCATTGCAATGGCAAATTGTCTGAAATGAAGGTGGTTGGTGATAATTCACCTAAGGTAAGTAATTTTATTATAAAAAAAACATCATTATTTTATAAAATTTTAAGTTAATATAAAAATTATGACTATTTCTGATTCTGCATTATTTAATGTTGATATAAATAACTATAACGGCCCTTTAGATGTACTTTTAGATTTAGCCAAAGCTCAGAAGGTAGATCTTGAAGAGATATCAATTACAAAATTAGCAGATCAGTTTCATGATTATATTACAAAAGAAAAAGATTTAAATTTAGAAATTGCATCAGAATATTTATTGATGGCAACTTGGTTAGCATATTTAAAATCAAAATTATTGCTTCCAGGTACACCAGAAGAAGAATTTAAAGTTCAAGAAGTTGCTGAAAAATTAAAATTACAACTTAAAAAATTAGAATTAATAAGATTACTTTCTGAACAAATGCTTAAAAGAAAAAGATTGGGAAGAGAAATTCGATCAAGAGGAATGAAAGGAAATATAAGATCTATATATAGCACTGAGTATAATTTAAGTTTATTTGAACTTCTTAAATCTTATTCAACAATTATTATGACAAAAGACTTTCAAAAAATGAATATTCCCAAACTACCTGTTTTTACTACTGAAGATGGAATTAAAACAATAAGAGAATTTTTTGGTAAATTAATTGATTGGAAAAAATTAGATGATTTAATTCCTCAAAATTTTAAAAGTGGATCAAAATATAAACGTACTGGTAAAGCAGGAATATTTTCTGGTTCACTAGAGCTTGTTAAAGAGGGAAATCTTACAATAAAACAGGATAAATTATTTGATGATATTTATGTAAAGGAAAATAATGATTAAAAAAGAAAAAATTATTAAAGACAATATAGTAAAATTTCCTTCTAAGTTAACTGATTTAGAAAAAGAAATTGAAGCAGTTATTTTCGCTGCTGCTGAACCATTAGATATTGATACTATAGAGAGTAAAATTACAAAAAAGGGTAGCATAGTTAAGTCATTAGAGAAGTTACAGCTAGAATATTCTCAACGTGGTATTAATCTTGTTTGTATTAAAGACAAGTGGTCTTTTAGAACTTCTCCTAATTTGTCAAATATAATGTCACAAGAAAAGACAGTTGAAAAAAAACTTTCAAGAGCAGCTGTAGAAACTTTAGCAATAATTGTTTATCATCAACCTGTTACTAGAGCTGAGATTGAGGAAATTAGAGGCGTTGCTTTTGGTACTAATACACTTGAAATTTTGATAGAGCTAAATTGGGTGAAGCCAGGAGGTCGAAAAGATGTCCCAGGTAGACCAATCCAATACGTAACAACTGATGAATTTTTAAGTCATTTTAATCTTCAAAAATTATCTGACTTACCTACAATTGATGAATTAGGTGCTGCAGGCTTAATAGATAGTTCAAGTGTTGATAGTGCAATTTTTGGAACTGGCAAATTTTATAAAGAAAAACAAGAAGAAAAAAAAGAGGATATTTATTCTAATATTGATGAGATGCTAAATAGCACTCTTGATACAGAGGACAAAGATTAACAAAAAAGTAACTTTTAAATTAATGATAAAAAGGTTATAAGTTTTTTATGAGCATAGGAATTTGGCAAATAGCAATCGTAGTTATATTAGTAGTCTTATTATTTGGACGAGGTAAAATTTCTAGTCTGATGGGTGATGTAGCTAAAGGAATTAAAAGTTTTAAAAAAGGAATGGCGTCAGACATTACTGACGATACAGAGCCAAAAAATATTTCCGACGAAAATAAAGACTCAGAAAACAAAGATTAAATCAAATGCCTACTATTGGTTGGTTTGAGATATTAATTGTTGTTGGTATTGCAATTGTTGTTCTTGGGCCAAAAGATTTTCCAATCATGTTAAAGAAAGTTGGTTCATGGATAGGAACCGCTAAACGATATGTGAGCAACATACAAAATGAAGTTTCTAATTTAGAAATTGATGAAGAAAAAAATGATAACAAAATAAAAGAAGAAACTAAAAAAGATGAGTAATGATAAAAATGAAGGTGGATTTATCAGCCATCTAACAGAACTCAGACAAAGATTAATACATAGCTTTGTATTTTTAATAATTTTTTTTGTTATTTGTTATGTATTTGCAGAACACATTTATGGTTTTTTAGTTGATCCATTTGCTCAAGCTGTAAAAGATGATGGATCTGACAGAAGGCTTATTTTTACCGCCTTACAAGAAACTTTTTTAACGTATATTAAGGTATCTTTTTTCACTGCTTTTTTTGTAACCTGTCCATTTATTCTAATGCAAATATGGAAATTTATTGCACCAGGTTTATATAAACACGAGAAAGTTGCAATTCTCCCATATCTTATATTAACACCGATCCTTTTCTTTTTGGGAGGTATGCTTGTTTACTATTTGATAATGCCTCTAGCTATTAAATTCTTTTTATCATTTGAAAGTACAGGGATGTTAACAAGTCTACCAATTCAATTAGAAGCTAAGGTAAATGAATATTTATCACTTGTTATGAAGTTAATTTTTGCATTTGGGATAAGTTTTCAATTACCTATAGTCTTAAGTTTGTTAGCACGAATAGGTGTTGTTGATAGTCAATTTCTAAAAGAACGAAGAAAGTATGTTGTAGTAATTATATTTGCTACAGCTGCATTACTAACACCACCAGATCCAATAACTCAAATAGGTTTAGCTATTCCATTATTAATTTTATATGAATTATCAATATTTTCAGTAAAATTTATAGAAAACAAGAATTTAGAAAAAACCGATGCATAATTTGAAAGAAATAAGAAAAGATTTTTTAAAATTTGAAAAAGATCTTGAAAAACGTTCAGTTAAAATTGATTTTAATAATTTAAAAAAACTTGATGTATTAAATAGAGATTTAATTCAAAAGAAAGAAAATTTAGAAAAAGAAAAAAAAGATATTTCAAAATCTAAAGATGAAAGTTTGTTTCAAAAATCTAAAGAAATATCTTCTGAATTAGAAAAGATTAGTGAGCAGCAAAAAAATACTAAAACTGAATTAGAAAATATTTTATCAAGTATACCAAACATACCTCATCAAGATGTTCCAAACGGAAAAGATGAAAATGATAATGTAGAAGTTTTAAAAGCTGGGAAAGTTCCTGAGTTTGATTTTAAACCCAAATCTCATTACGAACTTGGTGAAAATTTAGGCATGCTTGATTTTGATCTTGCAACAAAAACTACAGGATCAAGATTTGTATTTGTTAAAAAAGAATTGGCATTACTGGAACGAGCTTTATCTAATTTTATGCTTGATACTCATATTGTTCAAAATGGTTACCAAGAAATCTCACCTCCATTGATTGCTTCTGACAATTCAATGTATGGAACTGGTCAATTACCAAAATTTGAAAACGATCAATTTGAAATAAAATTTGATGAAGGGTCAGATAGAAAATTTTTAATTCCAACTGCTGAAGTAATATTGACAAACATTGTAAAAGATAAAATTGTTGATCAAAAAGAATTACCCATGAGATTTGTTGCATCAACCCCATGTTTCAGAAAGGAAGCTGGGAGCTATGGTAAAGATACAAAAGGAATGATTAGACAACATCAATTTTATAAAGTTGAGATGGTTAGTATTGTTGAAAAAGAAAACTGCCTTGATGAATTAGAAAGGATGACTAATTGCGCTACAGATATATTGGATAAGCTAGAATTGCCCTATAGAAAAGTAATTTTATGTTCAGGTGACATGGGTTTTAGTGCAGAGAAAACCTACGACATTGAAGTCTGGTTACCGTCAGAAAATAAATACCGTGAAATCTCATCATGTTCATCTTGCTCAACTTTCCAAGCACAACGAATGAAATCAAGATATAAAAATAAAAACAAAGAAACTGCTTTTGTTGGCACACTTAATGGAAGTGGATTGGCTGTAGGGAGAACTTTAATTGCTGTATTGGAAAACTATCAACAAAAAGATGGCTCAATTATTATTCCGAAGGTACTGCGACCCTATATGAATAATTTGGAATTGATTTCAGCTAAATAAAGTTGTTTTAATTTAATAGATAGTATAAGTATTCACATAATTTATAAGGAGATTTATGGAAGGTTCAGGAATAGGACAATTTATACCGTTAATTTTAATTTTTGTTATTTTTTACTTTTTCTTAATCAGACCACAGCAAAAAAAAGTCAAAGAGCATAAAGCTATGGTTGAAAGTCTTAAAAGAGGCGACAGAGTTGTTACTTCTGGAGGCATCACAGGTAAAGTGGAGAGACTTATAGACAATGATAAGGTTGAAGTAGAAATTGCTGAAAACGTAAAAGTTGAGATTGTTAAATCAACTGGTATTCAAAGTTTAGTCAATACAAATACCCAAGAAGTTAAAAAATAATTATTTTTTGTTAAGTGCTTTATTTTTCTAAGTTAAGAATTGTATTTATAACTCTTTTTTCAATTTTATTTATTTTAATTGCTTCATCTAATCTCTTTAAATTTGAAGATAGTTTTTTTGATAAAAAAATTAATTTAGGCTTAGACCTTCAAGGAGGATCTTATTTATTACTTGAAATTGATAATGGGCCTGTCATTGAACAAAAATTACAAAATCTTACAACAACGATCAGAAATTACTTCAAAGAAAAAAATATTAAAATCAATAATATAAAAATAGAGAATCAAAATATTTTTTTCAACGTAAATGAAAAAGATAAACAATCTGTAATAAATGTTTTTCAGGATGAAAATAGTGATCTCAATCCTTATTATCCAAGATTTAAGTCACATCAGCTAGAAATTGAAGATACAGGATCAAATATTAAAGTGAATTTTTCTAGACAAGGTTTAATTACACTAAAAACATCTTCACAGGATCAAGCTATAGAAATTGTTAGAAGAAGAGTTGATGAAGTAGGTACAAATGAGCCTAATATTCTTAAGAGAGGAAATAATCGTATTTTAGTAGAGCTTCCTGGTTTAGATGATCCAATGAGGATTAAATCACTACTTGGTAAAACAGCAAATCTTACTTTTAGATTTGTAACTAATGATGAAAATGACCGATTTGGAGTTGAAAAATTAAAATTTGAAAATGGTCTTGATGAAGCTACCGTCAGTAAACGAATTATCATTAGTGGAGAAAATTTACTAGATGCTCAACCAAAAATGGATACACAATCTAATCAAACTATTGTTTCATTCACATTAGATAGGGTAGGCGCAAAAAGATTTGGTAAAGCAACATCAACTGGCATTGGAAAACAATTAGCTATCGTTTTAGATGGCAAAATTATTAGCGCACCTGTTGTTAGAGATACAATTGCTAGTGGTTCAGGTCAAATAAGTGGAGGTTTCACTTTTCAATCCGCAACAGATTTAGCTTTATTGTTAAGGTCTGGAGCATTACCAGCACCCTTAGAAATAATTGAAGAAAGAACAGTAGGCCCAGATCTTGGACAAGATTCAATTAACGCAGGAATGATTGCTTTAGCAATAGGCTTTATGTTGGTGATAATTTTTATGTTCGTAAAATATAAAATTTTTGGATTAATTACCAATGTAACATTGATAGTTAATTTGTTTATTCTTTTGGGTGTATTAACTTTATTTGAAGCTACTTTAACATTACCAGGTATTGCAGGAATTATTTTAACTGTAGGTATGGCAGTCGATGCAAATGTTTTAATTTTTGAGAGAATTAAGGAGGAACTAAAGGAAGAGACTAACATTATTTTAGCATTTGATGGAGGTTATACCAAATCAAGAACAGCAATTTTAGATGCAAATATTACAACTTTATTAGCTGCAATTATTTTATTTTTTATGGGGTCAGGACCTGTAAAAGGTTTTGCAGTAACTTTAGGGGTAGGAATATTTACAACATTATTTTCTGTTTATTTTATAGCTAGATTATTTACTAGTATTTACGTTACCAGAAACAAAGATAAAGAAAGATTAATTTAATGATTCCATTTAATAAATATTATAATCACTTCAATTTTTTATCTTCAATTTTAATAGTTATTTCATTACTTTTATTAATTTTTAAGGGACTTAATTTTGGTATTGATTTTAAAGGTGGAACTTTAATAGAACTAAGGGCATCGGACTCTAAAATAAATGTTAGCTCATTAAGAGATAGATTTAACCAAATGGACCTAGGAGATGTTTCTGTAAAAAAATTTGGTAATGATTCTGATTTTTTAGTAAAATTTGAAAATAAAGATAAAAAAAAGAATATAATCGAAGAAATAAAATTAAATTTAGACAATTCATTTGGTAACAATTACGAGTTTAGAAGAGTTGAAAATGTTGGCCCAAAGGTAAGTGCAGAATTATTAAAATCTGGAGTAATTGCTATATCTTTATCCTTAGCTTTAATGCTTTTTTATATATGGATAAGATTTGAATGGCAATTTAGCTTAGGAGCAATATTAGCATTATTTCATGATGTCATAGTCACACTTGGAGTATTTTCGCTATTTAGCTTAGAAATAAACTTATCTATTATTGCAGCAGTTTTAACAATAGTTGGATATTCTATGAATGATACAGTTGTCATTTTTGATCGTGTACGAGAAAATTTAAGAAAATATTCTGATATAAAAATTTTTGAATTAACAAATATTTCAATCAACGAAACATTATCTAGAACAATTATAACCTCAGCAACAACATTGCTTGCTTTATTGGCAATTTATTTTTTTGGTGGTGAAATATTAAAAGGATTTTCGCTTGCAATGATACTCGGTGTTGTTTTTGGAACTTATTCATCAATTTATATAGCTAATACTGTTTTGGTTAGACTAAGAGTTTCGCAAAAAACTGTTCTTAGAGAGGACGATAAAAAATAATTTAATATAAGTTTTGAGCTATTACCATTGTAAGTAACATTGGTAATGATAATAAAGTATTTGTTCTTGAGAATAGCATTGCAGTTTTAGCTGACTTAGCTTTTGTATCTGGATCACTCTCAACTATTCCTAAAGCTCTTTTTTGATTTGGCCAAATTACAAACCAAACATTAAAAGCCATTATAATTCCTAGCCACATTCCAATACCTATTGCAGTATGTTTAGGTACACCTGACCCAATGCTTAAAGTCATTGCATCATGAAGATATCCATTTAGAAGAGCAAGAATTAATCCAGAAAGAACAGTGAATGCAGCAGCCCATCTAAAATAAAATAATGCAGCTGGAGCAATTACTTTACCTATCGCTGGTTTTTGTTCATCAGGAATTTTTCCCATATTAGGAATTTGAACAAAATTAAAATACCACAGCAATCCAATCCACATAATTGCAACAATTACATGTATGTATCTGAATAACCAGCTCCAGAATAATATATCAAAAGCTATGCCATCATTTAAATAAAACAATCCTAGAAATAATAATATTGCAATCGCTAGTGATGTGTGAACAGTTTTTGATAAAGATGATAACAAATTACTCATGATTCTATTCAACTATACACTAATTTTAGAAAATTTTAAGTTCTTAAATTTAACCTAAAAGAGGTTTTAAAAATTGACCTGTATAACTTTCTTTAACTCTGCACACTTCCTCAGGTTTTCCTTCGGCGACAATTTTGCCACCTTTTATGCCGCCTTCAGGTCCCATATCTACAATGTAATCCGCTGTTTTAATTACATCTAAATTATGTTCAATAACAACCACCGTGTTCCCAAGTTTTACAAATGTGTGAAGTATCTCCAAAAGTTTTTTAATATCATGTTGATGTAAGCCTGTCGTTGGTTCATCTAATATATACATTGTTCTTCCAGTTGATCTCTTTGATAATTCTTTTGCTAACTTAATTCTCTGAGCCTCGCCACCAGATAGAGTTGTTGCTTGCTGACCAATTTTAATATAACCCAATCCAACTTTTTTTAAAGTCAATAATTTTGTTTTTATATTAGATATATTTTCAAAATACTCACATCCTTCATCGACTGACATATCTAGGACATCTGCAATGCTTTTTCCTTTAAATTTGATTTCTAGAGTTTCTCTATTATACCTAGTTCCCTTACACTCATCGCACTGTATATAAACATCAGGTAAGAAATGCATTTCATATGTGATTACACCATCACCTTCACAAGCTTCACATCTACCTCCTTTAACATTGAAAGAAAATCTTCCTGGTTTATATCCTCTAGTTTTAGATTCTGGCAAACTTGTAAACCAATCTCTGATAGGGCCAAAAGCACCTGTATATGTTGCTGGATTAGATCTAGGTGTTCTACCAATAGGAGATTGATCTATATCAATTATTTTATCGATTAATTCAACACCCTTATAATTTTTGAATGATTTAGGTGCTTTTCTTGCTTTATTATTTAAAGTTAAATTTAATGCGTGAAATAGTGTTTGTAAAATTAGAGTGGACTTTCCACTTCCAGAGACACCAGTAATACAAGTAAACGTCCCGGTTGGAATTTTAAGATTAACATTATTTAAATTATTTCCGCTCGCACCATTGATTTCAACAAATCTTCCGTTTTTAGCTAAACGTCGAGTTTTAGGAATTTCAATTGATTTTTTATTTGCAAGATATTGACCTGTAATACTATTTTTATCTTTTTTAATTTCTTCATATGATCCTTGCGCTGTAATCTGTCCACCATTACTTCCAGCTTCAGGACCTAAATCAATAATATGATCAGCATTTTCCATTGTCTCAGTGTCATGCTCAACAACAATAACAGTGTTGCCTAAATCTCGTAATCTTTTTAATGCACTAATAAGTTTAACATTATCTTTTTGGTGCAATCCAATTGAAGGCTCATCCAAAACATATAATACACCCGTTAATCCAGATCCAATCTGTGATGCTAATCTTATTCTCTGAGCTTCACCACCTGATAATGTTCCAGATTCTCTAGATAATGTTAAATAATCTAAACCAACATTAAGAAGAAAATTTAATCTTTCATTTATTTCTTTTAAGACGTGCTCAGCAATTTTAAACTGTCTTTTATCAAGATTATTTTCTAAATTTTTAAACCATTCTGCTGCATCTAAAATAGATTTTTTTGTTACTTCACTAATATTTAGATCATTGATTTTAACACATAATGCTTCTTCTTTTAATCTATCACCGTTACATGCTTCACACGCTGTATCAGATTGATATTCAGCAATAGCTTCTCTTTTCCATTCGCTATCAGACTCTAAAAATCTTCTTTCAAGATTATTAATTACACCTTCAAAAGTTTTTTTGTAAGAATATTTCTCATAACCATCATCATAATTAAACTTTATCTCATCTTCATCTGAACCATAAAGAATAATATCTTTAATTTTTTTTGGTAATTTTTTCCATTTTTCATCTAAAGAAAAACCATAATGTTTAGCTAAAGACGCTAAAGTTTGAGCATAATATAATGTTGTAGATTTTGACCAAGGTTCAATTGCTCCATCAGCTAAACTTTTTCTTTCATCAGGAACAACTAAATTTGGATCAACATTTAATTTCATTCCAATACCCTCGCACTCTTCACAAGCTCCATAGGGACTGTTAAATGAAAAAAGTCTTGGCTCAATTTCCTCAATTGTAAAACCACTTTCAGGGCAAGCAAATTTTGTAGAGTAAATTAATTTTTGAATTTTTCTAAACTTTTGAGGAAGTGTTTCATCTTCATATTCAACAAAAACTAAACCGTTAGCTAAATTTACAGCCGTCTCAACACTTTCAGCTAATCTGTTTCCAAGCTTTGAATTTAAAACTATTCTATCGACTAGGACTGAAATATCATGTTTAACTTTTTTATCTAGATTAGGTGATTTTTCTATATCATATAAAACATTATCAATTTTAATTTTTCTAAATCCTCTTCTTTTGTAGCTTAAAATATCTTTTCTATATTCACCCTTGCGACCTCTTACTACTGGTGCATAAATATATATTGTTGATTTTTTTGGTAATTTTTTAACCAAATCTACTATCTGTGTAATTGTTTGTGAGGTTATTGGTTTACCCGTAAATGGTGAAAAAGGGATTCCCGCTCTTGCGTATAATACCCTCATGTAATCATAAATTTCAGTTACAGTTGCAACAGTAGATCTTGGATTTTTTGAAGTATTTTTTTGTTCTATTGCTATAGCTGGACTCAATCCTTCAATTAAATCAACATTTGGTTTTTTCATTTTATCCAAAAATTGACGTGCATAGGCAGATAAGCTTTCTACATATCTTCTTTGACCTTCGGCATAGATAGTATCAAACGCTAATGATGATTTTCCCGACCCTGATAGACCCGTTATGACTACAAATTTGTCTTTTGGAATCTCTACTGTAACATTCTTCAAATTATGTTCTTTAGCGCCCTTAATAACTATCTTTTTCATCATAATTTTAGTTGCTTTGAGTTAATAAAATTAATATTCAGAAGAATTGTGATATAATTCTAATTAACTAATTTAACAAATATTAAATATTATGGCTGGAAGTTTAAATAAAGTATTATTAATTGGTCGTTTGGGCGCAGATCCCGAAATTAAGCAAATGGTGAATGGTAAAAGTGTTGCTAGATTAAGCCTTGCAACTAGTCAATCCTGGAAAGATAAAAACACAGGTGAAAGAAAAGAAAAAACTGAGTGGCACCGTGTAGTTGTATTTAACGAAGGTTTAGTAAATGTTGTTCAACAATATTTAAAAAAAGGTGCTCAAGTTTATGTTGAGGGGCAACTTACAACAAGAAAATGGAAAGATGAACAATCAGGCCAAGATAAATACTCAACTGAAATAGTTATACAAGGGTATAATTCTTCACTTACAATGTTGGGTGGGGGTAATTCAGGTGGTGGAATTCAAAATGACACAACTCAACAAAACAATATTGAGGATTCATCTCAAGTGTCAGATATGGATGATGAAATTCCATTTTAATTTCTATGAAAAATACTGAAGAGTTTAAAGAAAAAAATATAAAATTAATCTCAATGCATGATGAGATGAGCTCATCATATCTTTCTTATGCGATGAGTGTAATTGTAAGTCGTGCTCTTCCAGATGTTAGAGATGGATTAAAACCTGTTCATAGAAGAATTTTATACGCAATGTATAAAGGTGGTTATGATTGGTCAAAACAATTTAGAAAATCTGCAAGAATAGTTGGGGATGTAATTGGTAAATATCATCCTCATGGTGATCAATCTGTTTATGATGCTTTAGTTAGAATGGTACAAGAATTTTCTATGAGTTTACCTTTAGTACAAGGTCAAGGAAATTTTGGATCTATAGATGGTGATCCTGCTGCAGCAATGAGGTATACAGAAACTCGTTTATCAAAAGTTTCTCAATATTTAATTGATGACATTGAAAAAAATACAATTTCATTCAAAAGTAATTATGATGAAACAGAGAAAGAACCTAGTGTTTTACCGGCACAATTTCCAAATTTATTAGTGAATGGAGCAGGAGGTATTGCTGTTGGTATGGCAACAAGTATTCCTCCACACAATTTAAGTGAAATTATTGATGGAACTTTGGCATTAATTGAAAATAAAGATATTAAAATCAAACAATTAATGAAATATATACCAGGACCAGATTTCCCAACTGGAGGGGTAATCATTGGGAAAGATATAATCAAACAAGGATATAATAATGGAAGAGGATCTTTTAAAATTAGAGGTGAAATTTCAATTGAACAACAAAAAAATGGTCGAGAAAGATTAGTTATAACTTCTATTCCATATCAAGTTAACAAATCTGTTCTAAATGAAAGGATTGCCCAATTAGTTAGAGAAAAAAAAATTGAGGGAATAAAAGATATTAGAGATGAGTCAAATAGAGAAGGTATTAGAGTTGCTATTGATCTGAGGAATGGAGTAGAACCTGAAACAATCAAGAGACAACTTTATAAAAATACTCAAATTGAAAGTTCTTTTGGTTTTAATACTTTAGCGATTGTTGATGGAAAACCAAAAACCTGTTCTTTAAAGGAATTCTTATCAAATTTTTTAACATTTAGAGAAGATGTAGTAATCAAGAAAACAAAGTTTGATCTTCAAAAAGCCGAAGAACGTGCACATATATTAATTGGATTATCTGTATCAGTAGAAAATTTAGATAAAATAATAAAAATAATTCGTTCATCAAAAACACCAGATGATGCAAAATCTTCAATTTTAAAAACAAAGTGGAAAATTAATAAATCACAAAAATTAATATCATTGGTTGAAGGTAAAAAAGGGAAAAACATATATTCTTTATCAGAACCTCAAGTATTAGCTATTTTAGAGTTAAGACTTCAAAAATTAACTGCTCTAGGAATAAATGAGATTGAAGTTGAAATTAAAAAATTAGCAGAATTAATTTCCAAATATAAAAAGATTATTTCTTCAAAAAAAGAACTCTTAAAAGTAATAAGTGAAGAACTTAAAAATATTAAAGAAAAATTTGCAGTTCCAAGAAGGACTAAAATTATAGATGCAGTTTTGAACTATGACATTGAGGAAACTATTCAAAAACAATCAGTAATAATTACAGTTACATTGCAAGGATATATAAAAAGAGGTTCATTAGATGGTGTAAAAAAACAAAAGAGAGGAGGAAAGGGTAAATCAGGAATTACAACAAGAGATCAGGACTCTGTTGCTCAAACATTATCTGTAAATACTCATACTTCAGTCCTTTTCTTTTCTACCGAAGGGTTAGTCTACAAGATTAAAGCATGGAAAATTCCCGAAGGTTCATCCTCTTCTAAAGGAAAATCATTATTTAATATTTTACCTTTGAAGAGTCACCAAGTCATAAGTTCAATTATGCCAATGCCTGAAAATGAAACAGATTTGAAAAATTATCAAATAATTTTTGCTACAGCACAAGGAAAGGTAAGAAAAAATAGTTTAGATGATTTCTCATCTATTAATGCATCAGGCAAAATTGCAATGAAACTAGATAACAATGATAAAATTGTTGGCGTTAAAATTTGTAAAGATGATCAAGATGTAATTTTAAGTACAAAATTTGGTAAATGTATAAGATTTGAAGCTAAGAAACTTAGAGTTTTTAAAGGTAGATCCTCTAAAGGAATAAAGGGTTTAGAACTAGCACCTAATGATCAAATAGTATCTTTATCAGTAATTGATAATGATAAATTGAGTAAAAATGGAAGCAAATCTAAAGATGAAAAATCCGAGATAAAAGCAAAAGAAAAATTTGTTTTATCAATAAGTGAAAATGGTTATGGAAAGAAAACTTCACATTCTGATTATAGAGTTACTAACAGGGGTGGTAAAGGAATAATTGGAATAATAAACTCTCCAAGAAACGGAAATATTACATCCTCATTTCCAGTATTTGAAGGTGATGAAATTTTAATATCTACTAATAAAGGAAGAGTTATAAGAGTTGCTGTTAAAGAAATTCGTACAGCTGGTCGAAACACTCAAGGAGTAAGAATAATAAAGTTATCTGGTGAGGAAAAAGTAGTTTCTTCAATCAAGATCGATGATAATTTAATTTAATGAATAAAATAGCTGTCTATCCAGGAACTTTTGATCCAATTACATTTGGTCATATTGATGTAATTAAAAAAGCACTAAAATTATTTGATAAAATTATTGTAGGTGTTTCTGATGAAGGAAATAAAAATTATTTATTCAATTCTGAAGAAAGAATAGAAATAGTTAATAAAGCTTTATTTAATGATTTAAAATTAAATAAAAAAAAAATAAAAGTAGTTTCATTTGACTCTCTTACTACTGACCTTTGTAAAAGATATAAATCTAATGTTATTTTACGAGGTTTAAGAGCTGTTTCTGACTTTGAATACGAATTTCAATTAGCTGGAATGAATAGAAAACTTAACAATAACATTGAAACAATTTTTTTAATGTCTGATGTTGAAAATCAAATAATTTCTTCACGATTTGTAAAAGAAATTGTTAAATTAAATGGTGATATAAGAAAATTTACTACTAAAAGTACAATCAAATCTTTAAAAAATAAATATGAATAAATTTGTTATTAAAATAATTATTTTATTTTTTTTAATTACCAATCAATCAATAGCCAAGGAGAATATTATGATCTTAAAATTAAAAGATGGTGACGTAAAAATTGAGTTATATGAAGATGTAGCTCCAAATCATGTGAAAAGAATTAAAGAACTTGCTAATAGTGGGAAATACGACAATGTTGTTTTTCATAGAGTTATCGATGGATTTATGGCTCAAACGGGTGATGTGAAATTTGGTAATTCAGAGTCTAAAGATTTTGATTTAAGAAGAGCTGGTATGGGTGGATCAGATTTACCTGATTTAAATCAAGAATTTAATAGTCTACCTCATGATAGAGGCACTTTATCTATGGCGAGATCTTCTGATCCAAATAGTGCAAATAGTCAGTTCTTTATTTGTTTTAAACCTGCACCATTCTTAGATAGACAGTACACTGTTTTTGGTAAGGTTTTAGAGGGCATGGAGTTTGTTGATATGATCAAAAGAGGTGATGAAAGTAATAACGGAGCTGTAACAGATCCAGATAAAATTATTAGCTTTAAATCTAAATAACCTTTAATGGCATTAAAAAGATTTGCCTTTAATGTTTTAAATAAAGATAAGTTTGCTAGATGTGGATTAATTGAAACACATCGTGGAAATATAAACACTCCTGCTTTTATGCCTGTTGGTACACAGGCTACTGTTAAAGCTTGTACTATAGATGATATAAAAAAAACTGGATCGCAAATAATTTTATCTAACACCTATCATTTAATGATTAGACCTGGTGTAGACAGAGTTCAGAATGCAGGTGGTTTGCATAAATTTATGAACTGTGATTTGCCAATCTTAACAGACTCAGGCGGTTTTCAAGTGATGTCACTTTCAAAACTAAACAAAATAGATCGAGAAAAAGGTGCTATATTTAATTCACATGTTGATGGAAAGAAATTTTATCTCACTCCGGAAGAAAGTATACGAATTCAATTAGGATTAAATTCTGATATTGTTATGATTATGGATGAGTGTCCAAAAAAAACAAATGATTATGAATTAATAAAAAAATCTATGGACCTTTCACTATATTGGGCAGAAAGATCTAAAAAAGCATTTGGGAATAATCCACACAAAGCATTGTTTGGTATTGTTCAAGGAGGTTTGTTTAAAGATCTAAGGCTTAGGTCTTTAAAAGAACTTATAAAAATTGGATTTGATGGATATGCTATGGGAGGTTTAGCTGTAGGAGAGTCTCAAAAGGAGATGTTTACAGTTTTAGATGATATTAAAGAATTTTTACCAAACGAAAAACCTCATTATTTGATGGGTGTAGGAACTCCTTCTGATATATTGGGTTCTGTAAAAAGAGGTATTGATATGTTTGATTGTGTTCTTCCTACAAGATCAGGAAGAACAGGTTTGGCATTTACTTGGCAAGGAAGAATCAATATTAAAAATAATAAATATCAAAATGACAATACACCACTCGACCCTGATTGCGATAATCTAAATTTGAATAAGTATTCAAAAAATTATCTAAACCACTTATTCAATACAAATGAAATTCTAGCTTCAATGTTATTAACGCTTCATAATATTAATTTTTATCAGGAATTAATGGCCTCGATTAGAAAAAATATTAATGACGGTACTTTTGATCAATTTCACGATAAATACATAAATAAGTTGTAGTAGGTGTATAGATTTAGTTAAAATTGACATTTGAAAAAAAATAATAATTCTGTATATAACAATTATTCAATTTGAATAATTTGGGGGCCCTTAGCTCAGTTGGTAGAGCAATTCCCTTTTAAGGAATGGGTCGATGGTTCGAGTCCATCAGGGCTCACCACTTATTCTATTAACTTAACGCAATTGGTGGATAATCTAAAATTACTTGGTTCATCCATTTATTTAACTGTCTAATACGTGTATCTGAGGAAGGATGAGTGCTCATAAATTGAGGTGGCTCTTTACCTTTGTTAAATTCTTTCATTCGTTCCCATATTTTTATTGTTTCTCTAATATCGTATCCAGACAATGATGAAAAAATCATTCCTAAATAATCTGCTTCGCTTTCTTGTTTTCTATTGAATGGATTCATAATACCCAATTGAGCTAGTAAGCCAACTGTATCCATACCTGTAGTCCTATTAATATCAGATAGAACACCACCACTTGCAATATCTATTATTCTTGCTCCAGTATTTAACAACACACCTCTGCTAGCTCTTTCAACTGAATGTTTAGCTACCGCATGAGCAACTTCATGACCCATTACTGCAGCTAAACCATTTGTATTTTTAGTAACATCTAATATTCCTGTATAAACTGCAATCTTACCACCAGGCATACACCAAGCATTTCTCATTTTTTTATTATCAATTAAAATATACTCCCAATTAAAATTGGAAGTTGGATCTTTTAAATTTACTCTATAAAAATATTCACTAATGGAATCTTCCATTTTTTTTCCAATTTCTTTAATCTCATTTAATGTTTTAATATCATCACTCATCTTCTCTTTTTCTTTGATTTTTTCATAAATTTGAGCAGCTTGAGCATTCAACTTCGCTTCAGGAATAATTTTTAATTGTTTTCTATCAGTAATAGGTGCACTAGAACAAGAGTGTAAAAGTAAACTTCCACAACCACAACCAACATATGTTAAAAATTTTCTTCTATCCATATCTATTTAAAATTGATATTAGTGATTCACATGAATCTTAATAACAAAATTTTAATTGTATTATTTATCATTGCAATTGTTTTTGTGTTATACGCTAGTTATAATTAATTCTAAATATGGCAAAAAAAGGCTCAAAAAAATCATTTTCATTAACTTTAAGAAATTATTTTATTACTGGTGTTGTTGTATTAATACCAATTGGCTTTACTTTGTACCTTACTAAGATTTTAATTGGTATTTCATCAAATTTAATTCCAAAAAACATTAATCCAAATAGCTATTTACCTTTTAATATTCCTGGGGTTGAAATTATTATTTCAATTCTACTTATAACAATTGTTGGTGGACTTTCTTTATCTTTTTTTGGAAGAAGAATTCTTAAATTAATTGACGATTTATTTAAAAGAATTCCATTTTTAAGAACAGTCTATTCTGCGGTTGTTCAAATGACTGAAACGTTTTCAAAATCAGATGATAAAAAAAGAAGTGTCGTGTTAATTGAATATCCAAGAAAAGGGGTTTGGGCTGTTGGTTTTGCTACAAAAGAAAATAAAGGTGAAATGGCACAAAAAACTGGCAAGAATTTAATTAACGTATTTGTTCCAACCACACCAAATCCAACTAGTGGTTTTTTATTAATGTTCCCAATAGAAGACGTTATATATTTAAATATGTCTTTTGAGGAAGCATCTAAGTTTATAGTTTCGGCAGGCACATCTACTAAAAAGTCTTAAGCAATATCATTAATTATATCTGCTCTATCATATAGTTTAATTAAAGGTTTAAATTTGCTTATATCCTCATTAGAATTTTCAATTCTTCTCATTTCTTTCTCAGCCAATAAAAAAAGATCACTATTATGAATTGGATCTGCTAATTTGAAATTTTTAATTCCACTTTGTTTAAAACCCAAAATATCTCCAAAACCTCGTAATTTCATATCCTCTTCAGATATTAAAAAACCATCATTTGTTTCTTTTAAAATTTTAATTCTTTTTTTAGCATTTTCACTCAAATTGGATTTGAACAAAAGAATACATGTTGAATCTCTATCTCCACGACCGACTCTTCCCCTTAATTGATGAAGTTGAGACAGTCCAAATTTATTTGCATTTTCAATTACTATTACATTCGCATTTGGAAAATCAATGCCTACCTCAATAATAGTCGTTGAAACTAAAATTTTAAATTTATTTTTTAAAAAATTGTTAAGTATCTCATTTTTTTCTGTAATATCTGTTTTTCCATGAAGTAAGCATACTTCGTTTGGAAATTTTTGCTTTAAATATTCAAATTTTTTTACAGCTGATGAATGGTCTAATTTTTTTGACTCTTCAATTAAAGGACAAACCCAAAAAATTTGGTTCCCAACTTTGATTTCTTTTTTGATAAATTTTAAAACGTCTTCTATTTTAACTTCTAATTTACTGTAAGTCTTAATTGGTTTCCTTCTTTTAGGTTTTTCACGAATTATTGAAACATCCATATCACCATAAATCGTCATTGTTAAAGTTCGTGGTATAGGTGTTGCCGTCATTAAGAGAACATCGCAATTTGGTCCACCTTTGTCTGATAATCTCTTTCTTTGATTTACTCCAAATTTATGTTGTTCATCTATAATTATTAACCCCAATTTTTTAAAAATTACTTTTTTTTGAAAAATCGCATGTGTTCCAAAAATAATATTGATCTGATTATTTTCTAACTTTTGAAGTATTATTTTTTTTACTTTATATTCAGATTTTCCAGATATTAACTCTACATTAATATTGGTAGGAAATATTTTTTTTGCTAGTGTAAAATGTTGTCTTGCAAGAATTTCTGTAGGTGCCATAAATGCAACTTGGAAACCAGAATTTATAGTATTAATTGATGCCAAAAGTGAAACAATTGTTTTTCCGCTGCCAACGTCACCTTGTAAAAGTCTAAACATTTTATTTGAAGAACCTAAATCTTTGTTTATTTCATTAAGTGATTTAATCTGATCTTTTGTAAGTGAAAAATCTAATTTATTTATTATTGATTTTTGTTTATTTAGATTAATTATCTTACTTTTTTTTTTAATTTTTCTTATTTTTTTTCTTATTTCTGAATTAACTAGAAATGTTGAAAATATTTCATCAAAGGCAAGTCTTTGATAAAAATTTGATTTAAAATTTCCAATATTTTCAGCTCTATGTAATTCTTTGATTGAATTATTCCAGCTTATATTTTTAAATTTAGACAAAATATTTTCTGAGTGCCACTCTTTAAAGTCAGGTAAATTTTCAATAATTTGATTTATTATTTTATTATATATTTTTTCAGTAATTCCTTCCGTTAATGAATATTTATTATGAGTTTTTTTAATTAAAGTAGAATCCTCAGATATATATTTTGGATTTGTAATTTGATATTTATTTCTGAAATAACCTATCTTACCACTAACAGTAATTTCTTTACCTAAAGGTAATAATTTTTTAACATAACCCTCATAACTATTAAAAAAAACACAATCTATTTCACCGGTTTCGTCATTACATAAAACTCTGTTTGGTAATTTCCTTACTCTGGGAAAGTTATATTTTTGCGGAACTATTGTTACTGTTTGAGTTTCGCCAATTTTTAAATCCTTGATCTTTACTGATAAGCTTCTATCAGTATAAGATTTTGGAAGTTTCCATAATAAATCAAACAAATTATTTATATTTTTCTTTTTTAATAAACTTTTAGTTTTTTCACCTACGCCTTTTAAAGAGCTTAAATCTGACAATAGGTATTCATAATTTGTTTTATTATTCATTAACAACTAATATATTCTAATATTTATGATCAATATAGACGAATTAAAAAAAAAAATTATTTATCGATCAAATTACAGGGGCACTAAAGAAATGGATAAACTTTTAGGAGCTTTTGTTAAAAAATATATTAATGACTTAAGTGATGATGATTTAGTGAAATTAGAAAAATTATTGGATATTGATGATTCAAATTTATACAATTTTTTAAACGGTTTAGAGACAGATTTTATTTTTGAAAAAAATAATGTTACTGATTTATTTAAAAATTTTGATTATGTTGAAAAATAGTGGCGGAGAGACTGGGATTCGAACCCAGGAAAGAGTTGCCCCTTTGCCGGTTTTCAAGACCGGTGCTTTCAACCGCTCAGCCATCTCTCCGTGAGCAAGGTTTTATAATTATAATTATTTAATTCAACCATAAAATAGTCTAATAAACTTGTTAATTACAGTAACCAAAATTTCCTATGAATAAAGAATTTAATAAAGGCTTATTACTTGCAGGATTTGGATCTTTTTGGTGGGGTTTTTTTGGTGTCATTTATTTTAAATATATTGCTTTTATTGGACATATCGAATTAGTAGTTCATAGATGTTTGTGGACAGCTTTTACATTATTAATAACTACTTTTTTATTTTCAAAATGGAGTATTTTTTTTGAAATTATTAAAAGTAAATCTAATTTATTTTATTTATTTATTTCTGGATTTTTGATTTTTATTAATTGGGGTGTTTGGATATATGCAATAGCTACTAATAGAATTATTGATGCAAGCTTTGGATATTTTATAATGCCAATTTTAAGTGTGATGTTAGGATATTTTTTTTTTAAAGAAAAACTTAATAAAAAAAGAGTTTTTTCGATTTTATTAGTCATTTTATCAATTCTTTTTTTAATAATAGTAAGTATCAAATCATTACCATGGGTTGGTTTAATTGTTGCTTTAAGCTGGGGATTTTACAATCTGATAAGAAAAAAAATTAATGTTGATACAGATATAGGTCTTTTGATTGAGAGTTTATTTATATTACCATTTGCGCTGTTAGCTTTTTATTTAATAGCGAGCAAAGGATATAATGATTTTCAATTTTCAGATCCACCAATGATGCTATTTATTTTTCTTGCTGGTCCAATGACAGTTATACCTTTATTTTTATATGTAAGAGGGGTTGAACTTTGTGGTTTAGGACCAGCAGGTATGATTTTTTACATAACTCCGTCTTTTCAATTTTTATTAGGATATTTTTATTACAATGAGCCTTTTTCAATCACAAAATTAGTTAGTTTTATTTTTATTTGGATTGCTGTAATTATATATTTAAAGGATTTGCATGAAACAAATTAGTTCTTTTTTATTTTTTGTTATAATTTCTACAAATTGTTCATTTGCTGATATCAATAAAGATTTTGAAAATTGGAAAATAGATTTCAAAAAAATAGCTTTAGAAAATAACATTTCGGAAAAAACTTTTGATATAGTTATGTCTGATACTAAATTTTTATCAGATGTAATAAAATATGATAGATATCAACCTGAATTTTATGAGGATACCAAAACTTATATTTCAAAAAGAACATCATCAAAAAAAGTTTCGTTAGGTAAAAAATTTTACGAGAAAAATTCAAAACTTATAGATTCAGTTGAAGACGAATTTGGTATTGAAAGAGAGTTACTCCTGGCTCTAATGGGTATAGAGACTAATTTTGGAACATACGTTGGTAAAATGGATATTTTATCCTCTTTAGCCACCTTAAGCTTTGATAAAAGAAGATCAGAATTTTTTACAAATGAACTATTAATTCTTTTGAGTTTAATAGAAAATAAACAGATAGACTACAGAACATTATATGGGTCTTGGGCTGGAGCTTTTGGTTTTTTTCAATTTATGCCATCTACAATGAAAAATTATGCAATTGATCATGATACTAATGGATATATAGATTTAAAAAATAATAATGATGCTTACGCTTCAGCATCAAATTATTTAAATCAAATAGGTTGGAAAATTAACAATCCTTGTTTTTATCGAATAGATTTATCAGAGGATATTCCAAAAAAATATTTAAATATTTCAGCAAAAAAACTCCATGATAAAAAAAAATTAAAATATTTTAGAAAATATATAAAAAATAATAATCAGATAGATAGTAAGTATAATAAATTCAATGTAGCAATTATAACACCAGATAAAGATATAATTCCTGATGCTGAAACATTAAATCCAGCTTATATTGTATTTGATAACTACGAGATAATACTAAAATGGAACAGATCATTGCGATTTGCTTTAGCTGTTTGTACATTGAAAGATAAATTTAAAAATGAACTTTAAAAAACTTTTATTAATTTTTTCTATTTTTTTATTATCTGCTTGTAATCAATTTGAAAAAAATAAATCTTTAGTTTATATAAGTGACCAAAAATATAGTAATACTGGTTTTGCTTTGATATATGATGATCAGCTAAAAAAAGAAAAAAAAATATCTAAAAAAATTGACAATAGATCTCTTTTAATTTTTCATAATAAAATTAAAAAAAATTCATTTGTTAAAATAACAAATCCAGCCAACGATAAATCAATCATAGCAGAAGTGATCTCTAACAATGTTAAATTCTCTGATTTTTATAATTCAGTAATAACTAAACGAATTGCTGAAGAGTTATCTCTTGATTTTAATGAACCTTATATTGATCTTGTTTTAATATCCAATAAATCAACATTTATAGCTAAAAAAGCTAAAACCTTTGATGAAGAAAAAAAAGTGGCTGAAAAAGCTCCAGTTGATGGAATTACTATAGATAATTTAGGTAAAGAAACTGAAAAAAAAAATATTAAAAAACAAGAAAAATTTTTATATTCAATTAAAATTGCAGATTTTTATTACAAAGACTCAGCTGAAAATATGATTAATAGAATTAAGAATGAAACAAATATAAAAAACTCAATAATTAAGAAACTTTCTAAAACTAAATATAGGGTATTATTGGGTCCATATAATGATATAAAAAAACTAGAAAAATCATTTAATGAAATTAAAGTATTAAATTTTGAAAATATAGAAATATTAAAAGATGTTTAGAGTAATTATAATTATAATTTTTTACAGTTTTTTATTTACAAATACATTAAAAGCTAATTTTGATGTGAAAGCAAGAACCGCAATATTACAGGACTATCACTCAGGAGAAATTCTTTATGAAAAAGAACCTGATATTTCAATTTATCCAGCATCGATGACAAAAATCATGACTGCAATTATTGCTTTTGATTTAATTAAGTCAGGAGATCTGAAATTAGAAGAAAAATTCATAATCTCTGAAAAAGCTTGGAGATTGTCCACATCAGGCTATTCATCAATGTTTATAATGGTAGGTGATGAAGTATCTGTAGAAAATTTATTAAGAGGTATTATTGTTGCTTCAGGGAATGATGCTTGTATTGCATTAGCTGAAGGTATAGCTGGCACCGAAGAAGAATTTGCAATTTTGATGACAGCTAAGGCAAAAGAATTAGGTATGGACAATACAAATTTTTCAAATTCTTCAGGCATTAATGATCCTGATAATTATTCAACTGTTAGAGATATTTTAAAAATGTCTAGATATTTAATTAAGGAACATCCTGAGTATTATAAAATGTTTGCTGAAAAAGAATTTACTTGGGACAGAACAGGAGGTGATCCAATTACTCAAGGAAATAGAAATCCTTTGCTTTATAAAAACCTTGGGGCTGATGGAATAAAAACAGGTTATTTAGCTGTTGAAAAATATTCTCTAGCTTCATCAATTGATAGAAATGGTAGAAGATTGATAGCAGTAGGAAGTGGTTTTAATTCCAAAAATGCCAGATCACGTGAAAGTACAAAATTACTTACATTCGGTCTTACTAATTATGATCTAGTTGAAATAGCAAAAGCAAATAAACCTTTTCATAAAATCGATATATGGTTAGGTAAAGAGAATAGTGTGGATGCATATACAAATGAAGATATTTACAAAACTATTAAAAAAGCAAAAAAAAAACTTTTAAAAGTTGTTGTTAAATACGACGGTCCGGTTGAAGCACCAATTAAAAAAGACGAAAAAGTAGCCACTTTAAGAGTTGTTTATGATCAAGAATTAGTTGGAGAGTATGATTTGCTTTCATCAAAAGAAATTAAAAAAGTGAATTTTTTTACAAGGCTTATTAAATCAATAAATTATTTAATTTGGGGTGATGTCTAATAAACCAATTATTGTCTTTGAAGGTATAGAAGGCAGCGGTAAAAGTCACCACATCAATAAAGTATCAAAATATTTAGATAAAAAAAAAATTAACTATATAAAAATTAGAGAACCAGGTGGTAGTTTAAATTCAGAAAAAATAAGACGATTAATTCTAAACAAAAAATCCAATTTTAATGTTAAAACAGACTTACTTTTATATTTAGCTGCAAGGAGTGAAAATATAAATCTTATAAAAAAATTTTATAAGAAAAAAGTTATCCTAATTGATAGATTTACAGACTCCACAATTGCATATCAGCATTTTGGGATGGGAATTGATTTGAAAATTATAAATATTATAAATAGATTTTTATTAAAAGATATTAAAATTAATTTTACTTTTATTAATATCGTGGACAAAAAAAATCTATTTTTTAGACTCAAAAAAAGAAAATCATTAAACAGATATGATAGATTTAATATGGATTTTTATAATAAAGTTCAAAAAGGTTTCTTAAAATTAGCTAAATCAAAAAAAAAATTTTATAAAATAATTAATTCAAATTTAGACATAAAAAAAAATGAAGACTTAATTATAAATCAAATAAAAAAAATAATTAAATGAATTTGAATCCTTCAACACAAACACATTTGTTTGAGCACAAAGAAATTTTTATGTTGTTATCAAATCTGTATAAAAAAGATAAATTACCTAGTAAAATTCTTTTATCTGGTGAAAAAGGAATAGGAAAATCCACATTAGCTTATCATTTAATTAACTTTGTATTATCAGAAAATGAGAAACTAAATTATGATTATGAAAATAATTTAATTAATTCTGATAATAAATCTTACAGATTGATACAAAATAAATCTAACCCTAATTTTTATTTAATTGATGTTGCTGAAGATAAAAAAAATATTGATATAAATCAAATAAGAGAATTGATAATAAACTTAAACAAATCTTCGTTTAACAAAAAAAAAAGATTTGTTCTAATTGATAACATTGAGCTATTAAACATTAATTCTATTAATGCTTTATTAAAAATTTTAGAAGAGCCAAACGAAAATATAAATTTTATTTTAATTAATAATAATAAAAAAGTAATTCAAACCCTTAAATCTAGATGTTTGAATTTTAAAGTTTTTTTAACAAAAGACCAGTCAATTAAAATTGTTAATCAATTACTAAATGATGATATTAATAATGTAATTAACAATGAATTGTTTGATAATTATGCTACTCCAGGTAAATTATTTAAATTAATAAAGTTATCTACAGAATATAACTTAGATCTTGTTAATTTTGATTTAAACACAACTCTTAAAACAATAATTAATGACAAAATTTATAAAAAAGATAAATCATTTAATGATATTATCTATTCTTTTATTGAACTTTTTTTTAGAAATAATATATCTACAAAAAATATAGCTTTATTTGACTCATATCACTATTTTTTGAAAAAAATTAACAATACTAAAATTTATAATTTAGATGAAGAAACAATATTTATGGAATTTGAGGATAAAGTGCTGAATGGATAAAACTTTCTATATTACTACACCTATTTACTACCCATCAGCAAAACCTCATATGGGCCATGCATACTCAAGTATTATTGCTGATTTTTTTGCTCGGTTTAAATTTATTGATGATTATAAAGTTCATTTTCTCACTGGTACTGATGAGCATGGATTAAAAATTCAACGTTCTGCAGAAAAAGCAGGGAAGGAGCCTCAAACATTTTGTGATCAAATAAGCCAGACCTTTAGAGATCTTTCAGATACTTTAAATTTGTCAAATACCGATTTTATAAGAACCACAGAAGTAAGACATAAAAGATCAGTCCAACATCTTTGGAGTGAACTTGAAAGAAATGATGATATTTACCTATCAAATTATTCTGGATGGTATTCAGTATCTGATGAAGCCTTTTATAACGAAGATGAAATAGAGGAAGTAGATGGAAAAAAAATTGCTATATCCTCAAAATCGTCCGTTGAATGGATTGAAGAGGAATCCTATTTTTTTAGACTTTCAAAGTGGGAAAAACCTTTATTAGAGTATTATGAGAGCAATCCAGATTTTATTTCTCCAGAATCTAGAAAAAATGAAGTTATTAGTTTTGTAAAAAGCGGACTTAAAGATCTTTCAGTTAGTAGAAAAAGTTTTTCATGGGGAATACCTGTGCCAAATAATGAAAACCATGTAATATATGTTTGGCTTGACGCGCTTACAAATTATTTAAGTGCATTAAATTATCCCAATATAGATGATGTATTATTTAAAAAATTTTGGCCTGCTTCAATACATTTAATTGGAAAAGACATTCTTAGATTTCATGCTGTTTATTGGCCTGCTTTTTTATTAGCAGCTAAAATTGATTTACCAAAGAAAGTTTATGGTCATGGTTGGATATTATCTGGTGAAGAAAAGATGTCTAAATCTAAAGGAAATATACTAGATCCGCTAGAAATAATTAAAGAGTATGGTTTAGACCCTTTAAGATACTATTTAATTAAAGAAGTTTCTTTTGGAAACGATGGTAATATTTCACAAGAAAGATTGGAAGATTGTATAAATAGTGACTTAGCTAACAATTATGGTAATTTATGTCAGCGTGTAACTACTTTTGCAATTAAAAATTGCGATGGAAAAATTCCTCTAGAAATTAAGTTTCAAGATCAAGATTTATTATTACTAAATAAGTATAAAGATAATTTAGATAATATTAGGTCTAAAATTGACGATCAAAATATAAATTATTACATAGATTATATTGTTAATTCTCTTTTTGAGGCTAACAAATATTTTAATGATCAGGAGCCTTGGAAAAAAAAAGATGATCCAATTAGATTAAACACAATTGTTTACACTGCTTTAGAAATTATAAGAAAAATAAGTTTTTTATTGTACCCAATTATTCCAGAATCATCTTTAAAGGCATTAAAGATTTTTGATATTGAAGAAAATAAAGTAAAATTACATACAGTTATAGATAACGAATATTTAATTAAAGGTATTAAATTAAATAAAATAGACATACTTTTTAAAAAAATTGAAAAAAATAATGATTGATTCACACTGCCATTTAGATCATGAACCATTATTAAGTGATTTGTCTAATATAATACAAAGATCTAAAGATGCAGGTATAGAAAAATTATTAACTATATCAACCTCGTTTGATAGTTTTTCCAGAGTAAAAGAATTAATTAATCTTGATAAGATGATTTACGGCACAATTGGTATTCATCCACATGAAAGTTCTACAAATATAATTACATCAAAACAGATTATTGATAATTTAAAAGAAAATTCAAAAATTATTGGAATTGGAGAAACAGGTTTAGATTTTTATTATAATAATAGTGAAAAAGATAAACAAATAGCGAGTTTTAGAGTGCATATTGAAGCTTCTATAAAAACGAATATCCCATTAATTATTCATTCAAGAGATGCAGAAAAAGAAACTTTTGGGATTTTAAATGAATACAAAAATGAGAAACTTAAAATACTGATGCATTGTTTTACGGGGTCAAAAGAATTTTCTGAAAAATTAATGACTTTAAATTCATATTTTTCAGCTAGCGGTATCATTACATTTAAAAATTCATTAGATTTACAAGATACTTTCAAATTTATTCCAATGGAAAAAATTTTAATTGAGACTGATAGTCCCTTTTTGGCACCTGTTCCTAAAAGAGGGAAAAAAAATGAACCCTCATTTATACACTTTACTGCTACAAAGTTAGCTGAGATTAAAAATATATCCAAAGAAGATCTTATTAAAAAAACTACAGAAAATTTTAATACACTTTTTTTTAATTAAGAATTATGAAGTTTATTATTTTAGGTTGTGGAAGTTCAATGGGTGTACCAAGGCCTGATGGTTTTTTTGGAAATTGTGATCCAAAAAATAAAAAAAATTATAGAACAAGATGTTCTGCTTTAATAAAAACGACTGATGAAAATATTTTATTTGATGCATCACCAGATTTACGACAACAACTCCTAAGACATAGAATTAAAAAAATTAACAAAGTATTTTTTTCTCATTTACATGCTGATCAAACCCATGGGATAAATGATTTAAGGTCTTTCTATATAAATGGTAAAAAACAAATTAATGTTTATGCTGATAGACCTACATCTATTTATTTAAAAAATACTTTCTCGTACATTTTTAAAAGTTATTCAAAAGAATATCCCGCAACTCTAAAGTTACATAAATTGCCCAAATATATAATTATTAAAAATAAATATAAAAAAATAAAAATTAATTCTGTTATGGTAGAACATGGAAAAATTAAATCTAATTGTTTTATAATCGACCGAAGATTAGCATATATAAGTGATGTAAATAAAATTCATAACAAAAATTTTAAATTTTTTAAAAATCTTCAATGGTTAATAATTGATTGCTTAGGTTATAATTATCATCCATCACATTTAAATTTAGAATCATCTCTTTCAATAATAAAAAAATTTAAACCTAATAAAGCTATTTTAACTAATTTATCACCAATTTTAGACTATAATAAATTAAAGAGATTATTACCAAGAAATGTTGTTCCAGCTTATGATGGACTTACAATAGATTTATAAAATTTTTTCTATTTTTAACCTAATTTTTTTTGACATTGGTTTAGTAAATGATGCAAATGTATCTTCAACTTTTCCTTCTTTGTTTATCAAAATTTTATGAAAATTCCACTTCGGTACTGCAGATTTGCCATGATTTTCTTTGGCCCATAAAAAAATTTCATGCGCATTTTCGCCTTTGACTTCTGTTATAGTTGCGAGCGGAAAATTTATATTAAAATTAATTTCACAAAATTTTTTAACGTCAGCATTAGTATTTTTTTCTTGGTTAAATGAATTAGACGGGATACCAAGTACAATTAAACCTTTGTCTTTATATAGATCCCATAATTCTTGTAATTCATCATATTGTTTAGTGAAACCACAATAACTAGCAGTGTTTACTACCAAGGTCACTTTATTCTTGTAATCTTTAAAATTAATTGTTTCACCTGTTATACTTTCTATGCTGTAATCATAAAAATTTTTTTCATAGTTAGCTGTTGCCGAAGTTTTAAAAAAAAACATAACTATAGATAATAGATATATTACTTTTCTCATTTACTAGGTTTATTTGGAGTAAGTAATATTAAAAAATATCCAAATAAAGTTGATAATAATGATCCAGTTAATACTCCAATTTTTACACCGTCCATATATTGCATATTTTCCGCAAAAGCTAAATTTCCAACAAATAAACTCATTGTGAAACCAATACCAGTAAGAACTCCCACGCCATAAAAATTGTACCAACTTGTGTTGTTGGGCATTTGAGCTACTTTTAATTTTATAGATATATAAGAAAATATAAATACACCCAGTTGTTTTCCTATGAATAGTCCCAGCACAATACCTAATGGGACCTTATCTAATAACGAAGCAAAAGATAATCCTTCTAAAGACACACCCGCGTTAGCGAAAGCAAATAAAGGCATAATACCAAAAGCAACATATGGACTAATTCCATGTTCGATTTTAATTAATAAAGAGAAATCTTTATCTTTTTTTCTATGAGGAATTGTCATAGCTAGCAAAACACCAGCAATAGTAGCATGGATACCAGAATTATGTGTAAAATCCCAAAGGAAAAGTCCGACAACCAAATAAGGTAGGAATTTTTTAATATTAAATTTGTTAATTAATAACAAAATAATAAAAGCTAATAGCATTAAGGTTAAATATTTAATACTCAAATCTCCAGAATAGAATAGGGCAATAATTACTATTGCTCCCAAATCATCAATTATTGCCAATGCAGTTAAAAATACTTTTAAAGATAAAGGAACTCTTTTACCCAACAAAGATAAAACTCCCAAAGAAAAAGCTATATCAGTGGCTGATGGAATTGCCCATCCATTTAAAGTTTCGCTATCACCAAGATTTATAAAAACATAAAACAATGCTGGCACAAGCATTCCACCAACAGCAGCTATTATTGGCAATAAAGCCTGTTTAATATTTGAAAGTTCACCTTGCAAAAACTCTCTTTTAATTTCTAGGGTAACAAAAAAAAAGAATATTGCCATCAAAGCATCATTTATCCAATGCAATACTGATAATTTTAATCCAAAGTCATTGATACCTATAAATAAGTATTTATTTAAAGTTGAAAAGTATAATTCAGCAAAATCAGAGTTACTAATTATTAAAGCAATTATTGCAGCAAATAATAATATAAGTCCGCTCGCAGCTTCTAATTTAAAGAACCATTTAAAAGGTTTAGATAAATAATTAATCATTGCAAATTAGTACAGGTCTATAATAAATAGTTTTAGGTCTTGCAATGTCTCAAATAGGTTAAATAAAATTACTTCTAACCCTGGAAAAGTATTGATAAGTGGTGTTTTTAACGTATCAACCAAAATGACTAATGCTATAAATGATATAATAAAAACAACTAAATAAGAAAAAAATTTATTGCTGGTTTTTTCTAAATTCTTTTTTGGTTTATTTGTACTCTCTGGCTGTCTATTTTTATATATTTTGTCAGTGTTTTCATTTTTTTTATTTATATTTTTTTCTTTTTCATCATTTGAAATATTTTTATTTAATTTTAATGGTTTTGAGCTTTCAACTTCGACTTCATAAAACCAAACATTATCACAGGAACCACATTGTAAATCTCTTCCTTCTGGTGGTATCATGTTAGGGTCGATCTCAAATTTCTTCTTACAACTAGGGCAAGTAATAATCATATTTTTTATATATCAGATTTTTATTAATATAGTTTTATTTTTTATAAATATCTAACTTTAGTGAGAATATAATAGTATTTAATTATAATAATACCATTACACAATTATTATTGTTACAAATCTGATTAAACTAGGTTTTATTTAAGTATTATTTTTGATTTAAGCCAAAAGTAACTACAAGATAATCACCTAAAATTAACTTTTAGTATCGTTTTTATCTTTCTTTAAATAGTTGAAAACATCAATGATTATGCGTATAAGGACAGCATTCGGAGTGTAGCGCAGCCTGGTAGCGCATCTGGTTTGGGACCAGAGGGTCGCAGGTTCAAATCCTGCCACTCCGACCATCATTATGAGCAAAGCGATAATTTATATACCTAATAAAAATCCAATGCAGTCAGGAACTGCAAAAAATAATAAATGGATATTAGAATTTATAACTAAAAACCCAACTAAAAATCCTTTAATGGGATGGGAAAGTTCATCTGATACTTTAAGTGAATTGAAATTAGAATTCTCATCAAAAGAATTAGCAATCAAATATGCAAAAAAACAGAAAATTGATTTTGATATACTTGAACCTAAAAAAAGAAAAACTATAAAGAAATCATATGCTGATAATTTTTTAAAATAATTAATGTTTAGATTTTTTAAATTAAAAAAATGGCTAATGTGGTCATGGTTGGGTACAATATTAATTTTATCCTCGTTGTGGTTTCAAGTTAAAATTGATGTAAAAATTAATGAATGGTTTGGTGAATTTTATGATATGATTCAAAAAGCATTAGCCAAGCCTAATGCAATAACAATTGAAGAATATTGGTCAAGTCTATTATCATTTATAACTTTAGCTGCAATGTATGTGGCTGTAGCTGTTATAGTAAGTTTTTTTACATCTCATTATCTGTTTAGATGGAGAACAGCAATGGTAGAGTGGTATCATGCTGTTTATGAAAAGGCTCGAAAAATTGAAGGTGCATCTCAAAGAGTTCAAGAAGATACAATAAAATTTTCCAGAATAATGGAATCTTTGGGTACTAGTTTAATTGAGGCTTTAATGATCTTAATTGAATTTATGCCTATATTGTTTGGATTAAGCTTAAGTATACCAATTTTCTTTTTTGGTGATTGGGATTATGGACTAATAGTTGGTGCATTAATTTGGTCAGTAGGAGGTACTATTTTTTTAATTCTTTTAGGTTTAATTTTAAGACTTGTAGGTGTTGAATATGATCTTCAAAAAAAAGAAGCTGCTTATAGAAAAATTTTAGTAGTTGCTGAAGATGACGGTTCTATTAGACCAAAATCAATTGAAGAACTTTTTAACGGTGTAAGAGAAATACATTTTTTGAGTTATATTAGATATTTGTACTTTAACATTGGAAGAATAGCTTATTTACAAGCAAATGTTTTATCTGCTTATGTATTTTTAGCTCCCGCAATTGTCGCTGGTGCTGTTACATTAGGTGTGATGCAACAAATAATAAGGGCTTTTGGCAGAGTAGAGGGATCAATGCAATATATATTAAAAGCCTGGCCAACTATAATTGAATTAGCAAGTGTTTATAAGAGATTAAGAGAATTTGAGTCAAAAATAAATCAAGATTATATTATTGATGAAAAAATTTAATGACAATAGATAAAAAATTTATTGATCAATTTATTACTGTTACATCAAAAGCAGCACATTCTTCATCATATTTAATTGGAAAAAGAGACAAGATAAAAGCTGATAAAGCTGCAGTAGATACTATGAGAGAAGAACTAAACAAAATAAATATGAAAGGTCAAGTTGTAATAGGTGAGGGCTATTTAGATGAGGCGCCACTATTATATACTGGAGAAATTCTTGGCACTCAAAAAGGCCCAAGTTTTGATATAGCGGTAGATCCTGTAGAGGGAACCAATTTTGTTGCAAATAATATGCCTGGTGGAATTGCTGTAATTGCCATAGCAGAAAGAGGAAATTTATTCAACGCACCAGAAACCTATATGAATAAAATTGCTACAGGTCCAATAGATAAAGGATTAATTGATCTAGATTTCCCTTTAAAAAAAAACCTTAAAAATTTATCTGAATTTTATAATAAAGAAATTTCATCACTGACAGTTTGTATATTAGATAGGCCACGTCATAAAAAAATTATTGATGAGTTAAATGATTTAAATGTAAATTTAAAATTAATTTCAGATGGAGATGTACTTGGAGCTTTGTATGTCTCTGATCCAAAATATAAAATAGACATGTTTTTAGGTATTGGTGGTGGTCCTGAAGGAGTTTTGTCTGCTGCCGCTCTTGATACGTATAATTGTCATTTCCAAGGAAGGTTTATTTTTGACAATGAAAAAGATATTAAAGAAGCGAGATCAATGGGAATTAAAGATTTAAATAAAAAATACGAATTGCCAGAAATAATAAAAGGAGATTCTATATTCTGCGCAACAGGTATAACGAGTAGCAATGTTTTAGACGGTATTAAAATTGACAAGAATAATTTTATATCAGAAACCTTAGTTACTCATAAGAATACAAATTTAAAACAAGTAGTTAAAAAAGTTATTTCATTAAATGAATGATATGTGCTACCGGAAAATTGAGCTTGAATTATTGAAACTTTTAAAATAAAAGACCTCAAACGGTCCCTTCGTCTATCGGTTAGGACAGCTGGTTTTCATCCTGCAAAGGGGGGTTCGATTCCCCCAGGGACCGCCATAATTAAATAAGTATTATTATGATACATTACGTCTATTTAATTAAAACTTTGGATCGTTTTATTAAA
>CACJRK010000001.1 GCA_902595795.1 uncultured Pelagibacteraceae bacterium | reverse complement strand
AACTTTTAAATATGAAAAAGTAAAAAAAGTTAAATCTTGTAATGCAACTGAATAAATATTCCATTTAGCAAGATTTACTGACGACATGAATTCATCGTTATCAAAATGAAGAACGTATCTTGTTCCCATTCGAGTTTTTAGATAATTATATAAAGTAACTTGAGTAGCCCAGGCAGATTTTGCTTGGATAAATTTCTCTAGTTCATCTAAATTTTTAATTTTTTTTTTAGGAATAAACGCCTTAAACATAGCGAATAAATATGTTTTGAAATCCTCAATTTTTAAGTCTTTCCAAGTTAATTTATATTTTCCCATGATTAATCTTGTCTGCGCCAATTATATCTTAAAAAAACAAGTAAATAAGTACCTAATATGACGAATTTTTAGGGTTTTCAAAGCTCTTATAATGGTTATGGTTTTGTCCAGTTATAACTAAAAAGAGAGGTATAAATGTCAAATCAACAAAAACACTGGGAAAAAACCAGGTCATTGTTATTTATAACACTGGCAATTTGGTTTGTTTTCTCAATTGGCATCTTTCTCTTTGGAGCTGAAATGAACGAGGTCACAGGACCTTTCGGTTATCCATTGACATACTGGTTTACGTGTCAGGGATCTCTTGGTGCTTTCGTAATCTTAATTTTCTGGTTTGCGAACAGACAAGAAAAAATCGATGAAGAGTTCGGCTTTAGCGAAAGAGAGGACGAATAATGAAAGGTAATTTCATAGATAATTTGCCAAAGGTTTATGGAATCTATACTGGAGGATTTATAGGTTTCATAATCATAATGGCAATTGCTGAACAGATGGGTATGACAGCTAAAACGATTGGTATTGCTTTCGTTGCATTTACTGTATTCATCTATGCATTAATCGGTTGGCTATCAAGAACAGCTCAAGCAGATGCATATTACGTAGCTGGTAGGCAAGTACCAACAGTCTTCAACGGAATGGCGACTGCAGCAGACTGGATGTCTGGTGCTTCATTCGTTGCAATGGCGGGTGGTATTTACTTTAAAGGTTACGGATATATGGCTCTACTTGTAGGTTGGACTGGTGGTTACGTGCTTGTTGCTTCTTTATTAGCACCATACTTAAGAAAATTTGGCTGTTATACAGTTCCAGATTTTATAGGTACTAGATACGGTGGTAATTTAGCTAGATTTAGCGCAGTTGTAGTTTTAACTGTTGCTTCGTTTACTTATGTGACTGCACAAATTAACGCCACAGGTACTATTGCATCTGTTGCACTTGATATCCCATTCCAATACGCAGTTTATGTTGGACTAATAAGTATTTTATTATGTTCGATGTTAGGTGGTATGAGAGGGGTAACTTGGACACAGGTTGCACAATATATCGTACTGATTATAGCTTACCTACTTCCAGTATTCTGGATCAGTAACAAAATGGGTGCGGGTTTCTTCCCTCACTTTATGTTAGCTGACGAGGTAGCTAGAATTGGTGAATTAGAACAACAGTTCGGTTTTGTTAAAAACGCAGCTGCTGATCTAAAATCAGTACCTAAAGGCTTAGCAGGAATAACTAAAGCTCACTCTGCAGTTAACGCTACACCTTGGGCATTTATTTCATTAGCATTAGCGATGATGATGGGAACAGCTTCATTACCGCATGTAATGATGAGATACTTTACTACTCCAAGTGTGAAAGCAGCTAGAAAATCAGTAGGTTGGTCATTATTCTTTATCTTCCTACTTTATTCTTCTGCTCCAATGTTAGCTACATTGTCTAAGTTATCATTGATCGACCCGAATTTACCAACAGGTATTATCGGTAAATCAATTGCAGAAGTACAAGCAATAGATTGGTACCAAAACTGGAACCAAGCAAACCTTATGTTTATCAGCGACTTTAACGGAAATGGAACTGTAGAATTAAATGAGTTCTTCATGGGTGGTAAAGCCGTTGTGTTAGCAACACCAGAGATAGCTGGATTACCTTATGTAATTTCAGGTCTTGTTGCTGCAGGAGGTATGGCAGCTGCCATGTCTACTGCTGATGGTTTGATTCTAGCGATTGCAAACGCTATATCACATGATGTTTACTATAAGATCATTGATCCAAAAGCGGAAACTGCAAAAAGACTACTTGTTGCAAGAGTATTACTTGTAGTAATTGGTTTTGCTGGAGCAACTATTGCAGCAATGGAGATTCAAGGTATCTTAGGTTCGGTTATCTGGGCATTTGACTTTGCGATGTCTGGATTGTTCTTCCCACTTGTACTTGGTGTATGGTGGAAAAGAGCTAACAGACAAGGTGCGATTGCTGGTATGCTAGGAGGTCTAGCTGCTGGTACTTGGTACTTAGTTTGGGTACGAACTGGTGGAAGTGGATTCCTAGGAATTACACAGTTAACATTTGGTATCTTCGGATCAGCTGTTAGTTTAGTTTTAATGGTATTGGTTAGTTTAATGACTACAGAACCAGATAAAGCTACTCAAAAAATGGTTGATGATGTGCGTGTACCAAGTGGTAAAACAATTCTTGGTAAATCACACTAAATAATCTTTAAGGGGGCGATTAATTTCGCCCCTTTTATTTCAATACATTTTCCAATATAAATTTTGAATGTCAGCAAATTTTCATCCTCTAATTTATTTTATTGATTATTTGCTTGGAATTATAATGTGGACACTTATCGGAAGAGTGGCAATGAATATTTTCCAAAGAGAGGACTCTCAATTTTTCTTTATGAGAGTATTTGTTAAATATACTAATCCTTTAATAAAATTATTTAAACCAATAACACCATCGTTTATTATAGGACCTTTAGTACCTTTATATGTGGCATGGTTCTTTTATATGATCAGATTTTACTTAATGCCTTGGATCTTGGGCTATTCAGTGATGGGAATGTTGTCATTTCCTCTTGAGAGCGAAATTTCTAGACAAATTTATCAATTTTTTAATTCATTTAAATTTTAAAAATTGATACTAGTTAATCTAGTAATCAATGAAAAATATACAAATCTCACCCTCAATTTTGTCGGCTGATTTTAGTCAGTTAGGTTTAGAAATTAAGAGACTTGAGAAAGGTGGAGCAGATATGATTCACGTAGACGTTATGGATGGTCATTTTGTTCCTAATTTAACGATTGGACCATCTGTAATTAAAGCTCTTCGAAAACATTGTTCATTAAAATTTGATGTTCATTTAATGATTTCACCAGTCCATAAATACATAGAAGCATATGCAGATGCAGGAGCAGATATTATTACTATTCACCCTGAGGCAACTGATAATTTAGAAAATTCAATTAAAAAAATAAAAGAAAAAAATAAAAAAGTTGGAGTCTCACTTAATCCCGAATCTAAAATTGATTTAATAATAAATTTACTAGATCAAATAGATTTAGTCTTAATTATGAGTGTAAATCCTGGATTTGGGGGGCAAAAATTTATGCCAGAAGTTTTAGACAAAATTAAAGAATTAAAAAAGATAAGAGAGCAAAAAAATCTAGATTTTGACATAGAAATTGATGGTGGAATCAATTTTGATAACTGCAAAAGTGCAATTGATGCTGGTGCAAACATTCTTGTTTCCGGTACAACAGTGTTCAAAAGTAATGATGGAGATATAAAGAAAAATATTAATTTATTAAAATTAAAATAAGTTAATGATTAATACAAATTCCTTAGGCATTTTAGGCCAATTTTATTTTAATATAAAGAAAAGTTTTAAATCAATTTATCAGAATTCAAATTTTTATGAAAAAAAAATATCAAAAACTTTTGATAATAGTTTTGAATATAAACCCAGTCCTCATTTACTTTCGTCTATTATAAAATACCAAAATAAGAAATATAAGATTGAAGACTTTGCTGTTGAATCAATTTGGCAAAATAATTTAAGTTCAAAAGATTATGAAAAATTAAATAATTTTTTTTGGTTTTTTAGCTTAGATTTGAAATCTTCAAAGAAAACTACACAAACACTTATCAAAAACTGGATTTCAAATAATAGTAAATATCAAAAAAAAAGCTGGGAATTTGATTTAACAGCAAAAAGAATTATTTCATGGTTATCAAATCATCAACTAACTTATGAAGATAGTAACCAAGAATACAGATCCGCTTTTGATCATATGATTCAAAAACAAACTAATCATTTGTTAATTGAAATCAAAAACTCAAAAGAAGTGGAAAATAAAATGATTGGATGTGCTGCAATAATTTTAACTGGATTAGCTTACAAAAATGAAAAACAATATCTTGTAAATGGATTGAATTTACTAAAAAATATTATTAGATCCTCAATTGATAATCAAGGCTTTCCAAAATCAAGAAATATTCGACAACTTATATTTTATTTAAAATACTTTATAATTATTAGAGAGTGGTTTAAAGAATCTCAGAACTTAATTCCTGAATATATTGATGAGACCATTTATTATTTAGGATCAAGTTATGCCTTTATTTGGCAAAATATAAAGCAAGATATTTTTTTTAATGGTAATTTTTCTTCTGAAAATAAAGAATTTGATCAATATTTAAAAAGGTTTGGTTATACTTTCAAAAACCAAATTAATGAACTTGGTGGATATGCAATTCTTAAAAATAAAAAAATAATTCTCGCTGTTGATATAGGTTCTAGTCCTAACAAAACTTTTTCCAACGATTACCAAGCAGGCGCTTTATCATTTGAAATATTTTCAAATGATAAAAAATTAATTTCTAATGCTGGCTATTACTCAGATAAAAATAATAAATTTAATAAATTATCAAAAAGTACCTCACTTCATTGCGCTTTAACCATTGAGGATTATTCTTCCTGTAATTTTACAAAGCATCAAAATAATTTGATTATTGATAGAGGACTGAAAGTGTCAAAAAAAAACATAGTTTTTGAAAATAATTATTGGAAAATATCTGGTACACATGATGGATATTTAATTAAATTTGGAACAAGTTATGAAAGAGAAATTGAGTTCTACCCAGAACAGATGAAATTTATTGGCTATGATAAGTTATTTAGAAGAAATCCAAATAAAGAAATTAAATTTGATATTAGATTTCATCTTGATTCAAACTCAAAAGTAATGAAAACACAAGATAACAAATCTATACTAATTGAAATAGATGAAGAAGGTTGGAAATTTAGTTGTGATAACTTTGATATTAATATTGATAATGGTTTATATTTCGGTAATAAAAATTCATATAAAGAAAACCAAAATATTTTTATCTCAGGCATGAACAATGAAAAAGAACAGGTAATAAAGTGGGAGATCAGTAAATTATAATGAAGAAAAAAATTATAACAGCTCTTATTTCTGTATCTAACAAAAAAAACTTAAAACCATTGTTAAATATTTTAAAAAAGTACAAAATTAAAATAATTAGCTCAGGTGGTACTTATAAAGAAATTAAAAGATTAAAATTTAAATGTTTAGAAGTATCTGAATTTACTAATTTTCCTGAAATTTTAGAGGGTAGAGTAAAAACTCTTCATCCAAAAATTCATGCGGGAATTTTAAATAAAAGAGAAAAAAAATCACACCGAAAAGATCTTAAAGATAATAATTTTGATAATATTGATTTAGTTGTTGTTAATTTTTATCCATTTGAAAACACCTTAAAAATAACGAAAAACCATAAAACAATTATAGAAAATATAGATGTGGGTGGTCCTACAATGGCAAGATCTGCAGCTAAAAACTTTGAGGATGTAACTGTAATAACATCTTCAAACCAGTATGGGGAATTAATTCAAGAACTAAAAAAATATAAAGGATCTACTTCTTTAAATTTTAGAGAAGAACTATCAAGAATAGCTTTTACTGAAACGGCTTATTACGATTCTGTAATTTCAAATTATTTTAATAAAAAAACAAACACTGTTTTTCCTAAAAAGAAAGTTTTTCATGCAAATCTTGTTCAACAACTTAGATATGGAGAAAACCCCCATCAACACAGCGCAATTTATTCAACTAGTTCGAATACAAATTTAAAACAAATTCATGGAAAGCAACTTAGTTATAACAATTATAACGATATATTTAGTGCTCTAACTATTTCAAGATCTTTACAGAAAGGTAAAGGAACTGTCATAGTAAAACATGCAAACCCTTGTGGTGTTTCTGTCAAAAGCAACCATTTGGAAAGTTATAAATGCGCTCTTTCATGTGATCCTGTAAGTGCTTTTGGTGGTATAGTTTCTTGCAATTTTAAAATTACTAAAAATTTAGCTGAAGAATTAAATAAGGGATTTTTAGAAGTGATAATTGCAAATGGTTTTGATAACAATGCTCTTAAGATATTGAAATCGAAAAAAAACTTAAGATTAATTGATGGAACAAATTATACATCTAAAGAACTTTTTAAGTTTGTATCATTTAACCAAGATATAATGATGCAATCAGAGGATTTAAATTTATTTTCAAAAAAACATTTTAAAATTGTGTCGAAACAAAAACCAACTTCAAAACAACTTAAAGATCTTATTTTTGCTTTTAATGTGTGCAGGTATGTTAAATCAAATGCAATAGTGCTGGCGTCTAATGAGACAACTGTTGGTATTGGGTCTGGCCAACCCAGCAGATTGGACAGTTGCCAAATAGCAATAAATAAAATGAAAAAATTTAATCTAAATTCTGATAATTTAGTAGCTGCCTCAGATGCATTTTTTCCTTTTGTAGATGGTATTGAAAAATTGGTACAATCCGGTGCTAGAGCAGTAATTCAACCATCTGGATCAATTAGAGATAAAGATATAATTAATTTTGCAAATGAAACTAATACAGTACTTCTTTTTTCAAATACAAGACACTTTAGGCATTAGATATTTGATCTATTTTTGCAGCAAGAATAAAATCACTCTCTGCTAGACCTTTGATTGCATGAGTGTATATTTTAATTCTCGCATAACCCCACCCAAACCATAAATCTGGGTGGTGACCTTCCAACTCAGCTATTGCTCCAACTTTATTTACAAATTCCTGACTTTGTAAAAAATTATCAAATTTAAAATTTTTAATTAAATGAAAACCATCAATTTTATCTTCAAAAACTTCCCAACCATCAACTTTTTTTAGATATTTGTGTATTTCGTCAGCATTAAATGGAGGAATATTGCCTTCACATGGTACACATTTTTTATCTTTTAAATCGCTCATAAACTTTTTTGGAGCGGGCAAAGGGGGTCGAACCCTCGACCTTCTCGTTGGCAACGAGACGCTCTACCACTGAGCTATGCCCGCCTATTCTATAAGTGTTAAAGTTAGAGGCTTTTTTAAAATTTGCAAGGAATAGTTTTACTGACGTTATTAAAAAAATTAATAATCTATACAATCTCATATAATGATAAATATTATGTTAAGAAAAAAATTTCTTAAGTTAATATAAAAAATGACATACGAAACGGGAAAGCTATTAATAAATAAAAAGCAATATAAAAAAGCTTTTTATATTTTTTCCAAAATATTAAATGATGAACCAAATGATTTTAAGGCTAATTTTCAAATGGGAAAATTATATTACGAACTTAATGATTTAAATAAAAGCGTTTTTCATTTTAAAAAAAGCAACGAAGCTCAACCTAACAATCCTAATATACTTTTTAATTTAGCCTTAGCATTAAGAGGTATAGGAAAAATCGAAGAAGCCAAAAAAATCTACTTAAATTTGATTTCAATCAATATAAAAGATGTAAAATCTTACTATGGCTTATTTGTTTTAGATATTAATTTCATAACTAATGAATTTTATCAAAATTTAGAATTATTTATGAAAGAAGATAAAATATCACTTTTCGAAAAAAGCTTAATTAATTTCATATTTTCTAAATTTGCAAAAAAAAATGGAAAATTAAAAGAAGAAATTTATTATTTAAGGCTTGCTCATCAAAACTGCTATGACTCAAATATAACTTTTAATAATCAGTCTGATTATTATTATAAAGATATTATTTCAAATTATTGTAATCAAATAACATTCCAAAACGAATTTGAACAATTGGATTTTAATAATCAAAATCATATTTTTATAATTGGACTTCCAAGATCAGGTTCAACTTTAGTCGAAACTATTATTTCCCATAATGAACCGAATATAAATTCTGTAGGAGAATTTCATGCTATCAATACATCAATTTTAAATCAAATAGGTCAAAAAATTTATTCTAAAAATTTTGATTACAAAAATTACAAATTATCAATTGATAAAAAAAAATTTCAAGAAACATTAATAGAAAAATATGATAATTTTGAAAAAAAAATATATTTAGATAAATCACTAGAAAATTTTTTTAATATAGAAATAATACTAGAATTTTTTCCAAATGCTAAATTTATACACACATATAGAAACTTTAATGATGCTGTAATAGGAATATATCAAACTATGTTACCTGAATTATCATGGTCTCACGAGATTAAAGATATAGTGAATTATATTAATATTTATAACAAAATTATTAATTATTTTAAAAAGAAATATCCTGAAAAAATATTAGATGTAAATCTATTAAAACTTTCAAATCAAAAAGTAAAAGAAACAAAAAAAATTTTAGACTTTTGTAAAATTAAATTTAATAGTGACTCTCTTAATTTTGATAAAAATAGTCAATTAGCTAATAAAACATCTAGTTTTCTACAAGTCAGAAAAAAGATAAAAGGATATGAGGACAATAAATATCAACCATATTATTATCTTTTAAATAATATATAATAGGTTCAGTGAAACTTTTTAATTGATGTATAAAATGCAAATATGAAAATAACTGATTTACCCGAAATAATACCTGTTTTTCCTATAAACAATTTTATTATTTTTCCTAAGACTACAGTTCCGTTAAATATTTTTGAGCCACGATATATAGAAATGATCGATCATAGCATGAAAACAAATAAGCTTATAGGAATGATACAACCGAAGAGCTCAGGAAATGATATATCAATACCAAAATTACACAACATTGGCTGTCTTGGTAAAATAACAACTTTTAAAGAAACTGAAGATGGAAGATACTTAATTGAACTTAAAGGCTTTATTAGATTTCAGGTGATGAAAGAAATAACCTCAAATAAAAAATACAGAGAATATGAAGTTGATTTTAAAAGATTTCATCACGACCTTAGTGAAAAAAAAGAAGAGCTTAAATTTGCCGATCTTGAGTTAATTTTTAAAGATTTGAAATCATTGTTTGAAAAGAGAGGATTTATAATTAATTGGAAACAGCTTGAAAAACAAAGTTTAGACGAAATAATAAATGCTTTGGCAATGGCATCACCGTTTTCACTGGAGGAAAAACAAATTTTATTAGAAGCAGAAAACCTTAATATTAGAAAAAATAAAATAGCTGAAATTTTAAGTACTTATACCAATGATATTTTTAATAATACAACACTGCAATAACTAAAATAAAGCTCCTCTATCTGCAATTTTTGTAAATAATTTATTGAACTGTGGGTACTTGCCAATTAATTTAATTGAATGACTTAATGAACTATTTTTCATTTTTCTCTCAACATTAAAAAATTCATAAATTAAATCAATCCCATTAGAAAAAATAAAATTTTTATGTTTGATATTCTTTTGAAATTCTAAATTCACAGATTTATCTAAAGGTAAACCTAAGTCTAATTTGTCTTTAATAATATTTAAAAGAACTTTAATATCTCTGATAGTCATATTAAAACCTTGTCCCGCTAAAGGATGAATCTTATGTAACAAATCTCCAAATGCTAATATATTTTCATGGTAATAAGATCTTAAGTTTTGAAATTTTAACTCAAAACTATTTATTTCCTCAATATTCTTAATCTTATATCTAAAATTTTTACTTTTGATTAATTCTTTGATATTTTCTCTTTTTTCAAAAACAGAATTAGGAACAGAAAATACGATTGAAGTTTCTTTATCTGAAATTGGTAGAAAAGCCAGAGGGCCATTTTTTGTAAAAATTTGAAAAGCTACATTATTTAAAATTTTATCATGTTTAATAATAGTAGTATAAGCATGACAATGATATTTTTTCGTTATTTTTCTACTAAAGTATCTATTTGTAATAGTATTTTTTGGATCGCAATTAATAATAAGATCATATTTATTTAAAAAAGATAAATTATATTTTTCTACGTACTTAAATTTAAAAAATTTATTTTTTGACAAATCTTTTTCTAATAATCTAATCAATTTAAAATTTTGAGTGATAGAAAAAAGATATTCATTATCTTCTTCGAAATTTAATAATTTCTCTTTTTTCAAATTTTCTGAAAAAATTTCAATTTTTTTTATTTTCCAAAGAATTTTTTCGACATTGATTATATTTTTATTTAAATAATCAATATTATTTTTTGAAATTCCAATTGTTCTTGTATGACTGATATTGGGATTTTTTTTGTTTCTAAGAATATTTACATAAATATTTTGATTAACTAGTGCTTTAGCCAAAGTTAAGGCTGTCAAACTATTACCAAGTATACAAACTGTCATATTATTTTTAATTTTAACAATAAAAATTAGATGATACAAAGTGATTAAATTGATTCATTTATATGAATATTAAAAAAACAGCTAATTTATTACTTAATTTCGCTATTAAAAGATTAGCAGAAATTTTTGGAATTATTGTTTTTATGTTAGGAATTATGTTGCTTTGTGCGTTAATAACATACTCACCTGATGATCCCAATTATATTTTTCCTAAAGAAACAGAAATTCAAAATTTATTAGGCTTCAAAGGTAGTTTTGTATCAGATTTATTTTTTCAATCTATTGGATTAATTGCGTATTTAATTCCTTTTACGATAATAATAACAGGTACTAACATATTTAAAACAAAAGAATTTTTTTTATTTATTGAAAATATTTTTTATCTAATTTTATATTCTATTTTTGGGGCACTTTTTTTTACTCACTTTTACTCGGATATTTATACAATTTATATAAACGGTAATGGAGGTTTTGTTGGTAGCTATCTTAATCAAACATTTCTAAATGTATTGATACAATTAAATGAAAGAATTTTTTATTATATTTTAATATTATTTGTTACAATTTTATTTTTGATTAGTATCAATTTTAACATAAAAAAAAATTTTCTTATTATAAAAAAAGTTTTTAATATTTTAATTAATAAAAATGAAAAAAATTATACAAATAAGAATGAAATAATTAACGAGTATATCCCACAAGATGAAATTAAAAATCTTATTCAAGAAGATTTGCCTTTTATTAAAAACGAAAACAAATTAGATAATAAGGTTAAATTCAAAATTCCTAATTTAGATTTACTAAAATATCCAACAAAAAAGGAAAGAGCAAATGTAGATAAAAACCAGACATACAACTCTGATTTCTTGGAAAAGATACTGATGGATTTTGGTGTTAATGGAAATATAAAAAAAGTTAGCCATGGGCCTGTGGTTACTCTTAATGAATTTGAGCCGGCTGCAGGAGTCAAGGTATCTAAAATAATTAACCTTTCTGATGATATAGCAAGAAATACAAGCTCAGAATCTGCAAGAATTGCTACTATACCTGGCAGCAATACAATTGGAATTGAGCTGCCAAATAATTCAAGAGAAAATGTTTATTTAAGTGAAATTTTAAATAATAAAGATTTTAAAAAAATAGACATTAAATTACCTATTGCACTAGGCAAGAATATTTCTGGTCAACCAATAGTTGATGACTTAGCATCAATGCCTCATCTACTTATTGCAGGAACTACAGGATCTGGAAAATCAGTTTGTATCAACACAATTATACTTTCACTACTTTATCGACATACTCCAGATCGATGTAAATTTATCTTGATAGATCCAAAAATGCTTGAATTATCAACGTACGAAGGGATTCCACATCTACTTTGTCCAGTAATTACAGAGGCTAAAAAAGCAGCTTCTGTGCTTGGTTGGGTGGTTAAAGAAATGGAAAGTAGATACAGACTTATGACAAAAGAGGGTGTCAGAAATATTGATGGATATAATGTTAAGCATAAACTGCCTATGCCTTACATTGTTGTAGTTGTTGATGAAATGTCTGACCTAATGTTAGTTGCAGGTAAAGAAATTGAAAATTATATCCAAAAATTATCTCAAATGGCTCGAGCAGCAGGAATACATATAATTATGGCTACTCAAAGACCAAGTGTTGATGTAATTACTGGTACTATCAAGGCAAATTTTCCAACTAGAATTTCGTTTCAAGTTTCCTCAAAAATAGACAGTAGAACTATCCTTGGAGAACAGGGAGCAGAACAATTACTTGGAAAAGGAGATATGCTTTATATGTCTTCAGCAAATAAAATAGTTAGAATACATGCACCATTTGTATCTGAAGATGAAATTGAAAAAATTAATAACTCACTTAGAATTCAAGCTGAGCCTGATTACGTAGATGAAATATTAAATTTTGCAGATGAAAAAGAAATCAATGACGGTCAAAATCAAGGAGAAAAAGATGAACTTTATCAATCGGCTTTAGAGATTATTAGATCTGAAGGTAAGGCATCAACCTCATTTCTTCAAAGAAAACTTCAAATTGGGTATAATAGAGCAGCAAGAATTATTGATATGATGGAAGCTGACGGTGTTGTTAGCAAGGCTAATCATGTTGGTAAAAGAGACGTTCTATAATGTTCAAATATTTATATACTTTTATTCTATTTTTTTTAATTACCAATTCATTTGCAAGCAATAAGGAAAATATTGCTAATAATCTCAAAAATACAAAGAATATTAATTTTAAATTTGAACAGAATATTAATCACAAAATAGAGAAAGGGAAATGTACAGTGCAGTATCCCAAAAAAATTTTTTGTAAATATGAAAGTAGTAATAATAAAATTTTAGTCTCAAACGGTAAATCTTTAGTTATAAAAACAAGTGTTAGTTATTATCGTTACCCTCTAAAAAGAACTCCATTAGATTTAATTTTAGACAAAAATTTTTTAATTAATAGAATACAGAGTCTTGAAGAAAAAATTATAGATGAATCTTATATAAATTATACAATTGTAGAAAATGATAATGAAATAAATATTTTTTTCGACAATAAAACATTTAATTTAATAGGTTGGCAAACAAAAGATATATATCAAAATCTTAATATCACTTTTTTATCATCAATTAGAAAAAATGAAGAAATTAATGTAGATATATTCAAACTACCTACTCAAAACTAAATTATAGCAGTTTCTGTCTTGTAAATTTTCATACCTCTTGCAACGTAATTATTTAGAGCATTTTTATGATCTAATGAACAAGTATGAAGCCAAACTCTCTTTACATTGTATTTAAAAGATTTTTTAATTGCTTGTGATAACAAATATGAACCTAATTTTTTATTTTGATATTCCTCTAATAAACCTAAATATGCTATTTCAATCTCTTGTTTTTCTAAGTGAATAATAAGTTCAAAAAAACCTACAAGATCCTCTTTTTTTTTAAAAATAAACGTTTTTACATTTTTATTAGATACATAATCAATCCATTGAGTTTCTGTCCATGCTAATCGATCAATCCATTTGTGGTTTCTTCCAATATTTTTATAAAAAAATTTGTTTAATTGAAAATTGACAGGATCAGATAATGTTAAAGAATAATCTTTAGACATTAAGCTAACTTCTTTTAAATTATTGATAGAATTAATTTCTAAATAATTTCTTTCAACTTCTTTTGTCACTCAACCATTTTCCCAACATTTTCACCACCAAATAAATGAAAGTGTAAATGAGGAACCTCCTGTCCTCCATGTTCACTAATATTTGCCAATGCTCTATAACCTTTACCTACCTGTGTTGAAATACCTAGTTTTTTAGCCACAATATTAATTCCTTTTAACAAACCTACCATCTCCTCTGAAGAAGCATTTACACTAAAGTCGTCCAAATCTATATATTTTCCTTTTGGGATTACTAATACGTGAATTTTTTTTTGTGGATTTATATCATGAAAAGACAAAATAAATTCATCCTCATAAATTTTATTACAAGGTATCTCTCCACGTAAGATTTTTGCAAATATATTATTATCATCGTAACTCATTTTTTTCTTTTCTCTAATTCTAACATCACTTCTTCAATTTTTATATCATTTGCTTCAAGATACATTAACAGATGATAAAATACATCTGCAGCTTCATGAATTTTATTAGAATTATCCTCTACGGCTTCAATCAATTCTTCAACCTCTTCTAAAACTTTTGCTTTACTTAATGATTTATCAGTAAGCAATTTATTAGTATAGGAACCTTCAATAGGAATAGCCTTTCTCTCTCTTGCAAGTTTTATTAAGCTTTCTAATGTATCCAGCATATTAAATTCTAACAGGAATTCCTTTTGAATCCAAATACTCCTTAGCCTCTTTTACAGAATGTTTACCGTAATGAAATATCGATGCTGCTAAAACTGCACTAGCATTTCCTAATTTAATTCCATCAACCAAATGATCTAAAGTACCAACTCCTCCGGATGCAATAACTGGAATATTTACTTTTGAAGATATGTTGGACATAAGATCAATATCATACCCAACTTGAGTACCATCTCTATCCATTGAAGTAACAAGTAACTCACCAGCCCCACTATCTTCCATTTTCTTTGAAAATTCTATTGCATCAATTCCAGTATTGTTTCTTCCACCATGAGTAAAAATTTCCCATTTATTAGCATTTTTTTTAGCATCAATTGCAACCACAATACACTGTGAACCAAATTTTTTTGAACTTTCCTCAACCACTTTTGAGTTTTGTACTGCAGCAGTATTTATAGACACCTTATCAGCTCCACAATTTAGAAGTTTATTAATATCTTCAACACTTCTAACTCCTCCCCCAACAGTCAAAGGAACAAAACAATTCTTAGAAGTTCTTTCAACTACGTCATAAATAGTATCTCGATTTTCATTTGAAGCAGTAATATCTAAAAAACAAATTTCATCTGCTCCACCATCTGAATAAATTTTAGCTTGTTCAACAGGATCACCTGCATCTTTTAAATCTACAAAATTAATACCTTTTACAACACGTCCATTTTTAACGTCTAAACAGGGTATTATTCTATTTTTAAGCATCTAATTCCTTAACTAGTTCTTCTAATTTAATATCACCATCATAGATAGCTTTTCCAACTATAATGCCCTCAATATTTCTATTATTTATTTCCTTAGCTTTTTTAATGTCATCAATTGAAGAAACACCACCAGATATTATTACAGGACAATTTGAAATATCGGCAACTTTTGATGTCTCCTTAAAATTTGGGCCTTGCTTCATTCCATCTTTGTTAATATCAGTGTAAATCAATCTACTTACACCATAATCCTTAACTTCACCTAAGTAATCTAAAGTTAATTGATTTGAATTTTCTCTCCAACCTGAAACAGACAAATACCCATCTTTTGCATCTAAACCTAAGGCAATTTTATTTGGAAATTTTTCACAAGCTTCTTTTAAAAAGTTTTTATCTTTTATGGCTGCACTCCCTAAAATTACTTTCTCGACACCAGCATCAGTATATTTCTTAATACTTTCTAAGTTTCTTACTCCTCCACCAATTTCAATTTTAATATCAAATTTATTAACTATTTCTTTAATAATATCTAAACTAACTGTTTCTCCAGTTAAGGCTCCATCTAAATCAACTATATGTAAATTTTTAAAACCATAATCTTTATATTTCCTAGCTTGTTCAACTGGTGACATTTCATATACAGTTTTATTATCAAAGTCTCCTTTAACTAACCTCACACATTTTTTATCTTTAATATCTATAGCTGGAAATATTTTCATTTTATAAATTTATAAAATTATCAATTATTTTAAGTCCAATTTTATCACTTTTCTCTGGGTGAAATTGAGTTCCAAAAATATTTTCTTTTTCAACTGAACAAACAATATTCGATGAATAATCTGTTGTTGCTGAAATTACATTTTTATCCTCTGGTACAAATTCATAACTGTGTACGAAATACATGTGAGAATTATTTTCTATACCTTTAAAGATTTTACTATCCTTAATAATATTTAATTGGTTCCAACCAATGTGAGGAAGTTTGTATTTTCCATTTTGATTATCTATTTTTGATACCTTTCCCGATATCCAGCCAAGACCTTTGGTTTTTGTTTCCTCATATCCAACGTCTGCAAACATTTGTAATCCAACACAAATTCCTAGAAGTGGTCTTTTGTTAATAATGGCAAATTCATTTAATGTATCTACTAAACCATTAATATTATTAAGTGCATCAACACAACTTTTAAACGAGCCCTGCCCTGGTAATACCACTTTATTACTAGATTTAATCTTACTTAAATCTGAAGTAACTTCGAGGTTTACTTTATCTTTAGCAACCTCGCTAAACGAATTTATTACCGAGCTTATATTGCCCGAATTATAATCAACAATTGTGACGTTCATTAAACTTATAATGAGCCTTTAGTGGATGGAATGCTCTTTTTGTTTCTTGGATCCATCTCTAATGCAGCTCTTAAAGATCTTGCTAATGCTTTATAACAAGACTCAATTATGTGGTGACTATTATCACCATAAATATTTTCAACGTGCATTGTAATACCTGCGGATTGAGAGAATGCTTGGAACCACTCTTTAAATAATTCTGTATCCATTTCTCCAAGTTTCTCAACTTTCAATTTTACTTTCCAAATTAAATAAGGTCTATTTGAAACATCAATAGCTACCCTTGTTAAAGTTTCATCCATTGGAATAACTGTGTGAGCATATCTTTTTATTCCTACAAATTTTTTAGCAGCTTTCTTTAAAGCCTCACCGATGGCAATACCTGTATCTTCTGTTGTGTGGTGGAGATCAATATGAGTATCTCCTTTTGCTTTAACTTTTAAATCAATCAATGAATGCTTTGATAATTGTTCAAGCATGTGATCTAGGAATCCTATGCCAGTGTCAATTTGATACTTGCCTTTGCCATCAATATTTAATTCAACATTGATGCTTGTTTCTTTTGTTTTTCGAGATACTTTTCCTTTTCTAGCCATATATTTTTAATGGTATACATACATAATCTCACTATATCAATATCAGTCTGAACACTTGAAGTATCAAAAATAGTTACCATTTATTAGTTATGACAACAATTGTATTAGTTAGAAAAAATAATGAAGTAGTAGTTGCGGGTGATGGTCAAGTTAGTATGGGAAATACTGTTGTAAAAAGTACTGCTTCAAAAGTTAGAAAAATTGAAAAAAGAGATGTAGTTGCTGGATTTGCAGGATCAACTGCTGACGCTTTAACTCTATTTGAAAGATTGGAAGGAAAATTAGAGAAGCATGCAGGAAATTTATCAAGAGCTGCAGTTGAATTAGCAAAAGATTGGAGAACTGATAAATATTTAAGAAGATTAGAGGCGTTAATGGCTGTTGGAGATAAAAATAATAGTTATATAATTTCTGGAACTGGTGATGTGCTAGAACCTGAGGGCGATGTGATTGGAATAGGCTCTGGAGGAAATTATGCATTAGCTGCAGGAAAAGTTTTAATGAAGGGCGATATGTCGGCTGAAGAAGTTGCAAAAGAAGCAATTAGAGTTGCGGCAGATATCTGTGTTTTCACAAATGATAATGTAAAAATTGAAAAAATATAATGGACAATTCAAACGTAACACCTTTACATCCAAAAGAAAAAACGAAAAAAGAAAAAGCTTCTTTAGTAAGTTCTCTTTCACCGAGGGAAATAGTTTCAGAATTAGATCGTTTTGTTGTTGGGCAGAATAAAGCAAAAAAAGCTGTAGCTGTTGCGTTAAGAAATAGGTGGAGAAGACAAGCACTAAAAGGTGAAATGAAAAATGAAGTTTTACCAAAAAATATTTTAATGATTGGACCAACTGGTGTTGGAAAAACAGAAATTTCTAGAAGACTTTCAAAACTTGCAGAAGCCCCTTTTGTAAAAGTTGAAGCAACAAGATTTACAGAAGTTGGATATGTTGGAAGAGATGTTGAACAAATAGTAAGAGATTTAATTGAAATTGCAATTGCAATGGAAAAAGTAAAAAAGAGAAAAGAAGTGTTTGCTCAAGCACAAAAAGCTGCTGAGGAAAAAGTTTTAGATGCATTGGTTGGAAAAAAAGCGAGTCTTGCAACAAGAGAAAGTTTTAGAAAAAGACTTAGAAATGGTGATCTTGATGATAATGAAATTGAAATTGCAGTAAATGATACTGGTTCAAATAATACTTCTTTTGAAATACCAGGAATGCCTGGAGCCAATGTTGGTATGATTAATATTGGAGAGATGCTTGGTAAATCTATGGGTAACAAAGAAAAAAAGAAAAAAATGACTGTTAAAGAGTCTCATGAAATTTTAATTAATGATGAATCTGATAAATTAATTGAACAAGACAAAATTATAAAGGCTGCAAAAGCTTCAACAGAAAACAATGGAATAGTGTTTTTAGATGAAATAGATAAAATTTCTGCAAGAACAGACCGAGTTGGTGGTGACGTTTCAAGAGAGGGAGTTCAGAGGGATTTATTGCCACTAATTGAGGGGACAACTGTAAATACAAAGCATGGACCAATAAAAACTGATCATATTTTATTCATTGCATCAGGTGCATTTCAACTAGCAAAACCCTCAGATTTACTTCCCGAATTACAAGGAAGATTGCCTATAAGAGTTGAACTAGAAGCTCTAACTAGCGAAGATTTTAAAAGAATTTTAAGAGAACCTGATTTCAGTTTAATCAAGCAATATGTTGCTCTATTAAAAACAGAAAATGTTGAACTTGAATTTTCAGATGATGGGATTGATGCAATTGCTAATATAGCATCTGAAGTGAATGCAACCGTTGAAAATATTGGTGCAAGAAGGTTGCATACTATTATTGAAAAAATTTTAGACGAAATAAGTTTTACAGCAACAGATAGAGCGGGAGAAAAAATTATTATAAACAAAGAGTATATTAACAAAAACCTAGACAATTTAGTTAAGGATACGGATCTTTCTAAATTTATTTTATAATAATTTAAAGATAGTTAAGTTCCTCTAATTCAGTTTTAAATTCTTTCTCAATTTTATCCTTCAAAAATTTAGGCAATTTATTTGGATCATTTTCCTTTGGCCCATATTTAAAAAAGGTAATTTTTTGATCATCTATATTTTTCATTTCCTCATTAAAACCTTCTTCTTTTTCTAATTTCTGCATTTTAGTAAAAGTAGTGCTTTTAATTGAATTTTTTAATTTTTTATCGTCTATCTGAACTTGAGAACCACCAAGCTTAAATATAAAATTTAAAATTTTCAGAAAAGTTTTTTCTGTATTAAAAACAAGATCTTCATATTTTACTAATAAATATTTATCTAATTTTTTAAATTCTTTCCAACTATTATAATTAGATGCCCAAGAGCCAACGTGAGTTATTTTTTTATTTTTTTCCTCTATTTTTTCTGTATGTTTTCCCAAACCAGTTAAGGCACTAAATTCTAACAAAGTTTTCAAAGCTAATTCCAAAGACATTCCTTGATGATTGGCATAAGATTTAACAACACTTCTAGGGTCTCTAACAATATAAATTACTCCAAGAGTATTGTTTAAATCTGTGAATTTAAAGCCATTAATATCATATAAGCCAGAATGAGTTTTAAAAAATCTAATAGATTTATTATCTAAAGAATTTATTTTTTTTTGAACACTTATGTAATTTTTTACAAACTCTAATTGATTTGAGGTATCAACTCCAAATTTTTTAAATAAGCCTTCGGCAGGAAATTGTTTTATTTTCTTTATAGAATTGGGTAAAAAAATTCCATCTTTTGTGAATAAGTATGCAGACAATAAAGCTCTTAAAAAGGTATTTCCACTTTTTGGATATGAGGCTAGCCAAATTATCATTTATTTCTCTTAATCTTAATTTTACAAATAACCAAGTTCTTCCATCTCTTTTCTAAAATTATTTTCGATTTTATTTTTATTTTTAGCATCTAAAAGATTTTCGGATTTCTTTTGATCACCAAGATAAAAAAAGGGAATAGATTTCCCAGTTTTTCTATCTACCGATGCTTCAGAAAAACTTTGCTTTTTCTCAAGATTCTTCATTTTTTCAAAACTAGTAGAGGAAATTATATTTTTTATTTTACTTTCGTTAACTTCAAACTTATTTTTAATTAATGAATTTAAAAACGATAAAATATTTTTTAATGTGTTTGTTTTGTTGTTAATCATATCCTCATATTTTATTAATAATAATCTTTGAGGATTAAAATTCTTCCAAGATAAGTAATTAAAATTCCACTTTCCACAAAAAGTCTTCATTCTTGTATTTCTTTCATAGACACCCATATCCTTCATAAGAGCTTCCGTAGCTTGATCGATATTCATTTGAAAATGATTTGCATAGGACACAACAACTTTTCTTGGGTCCCTTACAACATAAATAGCGCCAAGTGAGGTTTGTAGATTTGTAAAACTATGATTATTTGCTCTTAATAAACTGCTATGTGTTTTCAAAAAGAAAATTCTTTTTTTGTTTTGTATAAATTTTTTCTGAACATTTATATAATTTTTAATTACTTCATGATCGTCTTTAATATCTATATTTAAATTTTTATAAAAATTATGGCTTGGAAAGTAAGGAATATTTTTTAATAATTCAAAGTTAAAAAATCCATCCTTAGAATAAAAATATGATGCTAAAAGTGATCTTAGCAAGGTATTTCCACTTTTAGGATATGACGCTAACCAAAAGATCATATAACTTTTTTATTTTTTTTTAAAAAAATATAGAATGCTCCTTCACCACCATCCTCTATTTTTGCATCTTTTATATCATTTATCATGCTCATTAAATTTTTATTGTTATTGATAAATTCAGGTACTGAATACTTTAATATACCTAAATCTTTCGATACATATGGATCTTTCTCATTTTGTGAGTGAAGACCTTTACCGGTAACTATAATTAGTTTATTTATTTTTTCTTCGTAAGACTTGGTTATGAATTCTTTAATAGTCTTATTAGCTTGATCAAGAGTATATCCATGAAGATCGATTGATTTTGTCTTAAAAAATATTTTTTTTTTTAATTCGTTATCTTTATTAGGTAATTTTTCTTTACTTGATAGAAATTTTTCCCAATCTTTTTTATCTTTTTCTGAAATATTATCAGTCAATCAAGTTAAGGTATTAATTAATTGCCAATTAGGATTTGCTGAGGTTGTGTCTCTTGAAAAAACCCAAGTGTCATAAATTTTTTTAATTTTTTCGGGATCGCCTGAAACAATCTTTTTATCTTTATCTTTGATACAAGTAATTACTTCAGCTATAAATTCTACTGTAACATTTAAAATTTTGTCTATTTTTTTATGCTCTTTAATAACAGCTGAATTAATACCAATAAACGTAATTTCAGCAAAATGCCCTCGCGCGCTTCTTTCTTTAAGGGCATTATTAAATTGCTTATAAATTTCATTATTTAACAAGGGTTTACTTGTTGTTAGTTTATTGTCATTATCACTAAAATCCGTAATAATAGTTTCGTAAGCAATTTTTGCACCTTTCAAAAATTCTTTTTTATCATTTTCATCAAATATATTTTTTTTTATTTCAGGTGATTTTTTTGATTTGATCTCATTTATAATCTTATTAAATTCTGCGGGAGCTTTTCCCTCAAAACCAGTTCTCTTTCCAAGTATTCCTCTTAATCTTAGAAAGATAAACCCAGCAATCATTGCTAAAAGGATTATATCTATATACTCAAAGCTGTAGTTCATAGACTTATAGTAATTACTATGTTAATTAATTTCAACTAGCAATTTAGATTAAGGACAAATGGGCTCAATATTTATATATATAATCTGCTTAATAGTAATTGAAATATATCTCTTCATTGAAATTGGTTCTGAGATTGGTGCAATTACTACTATATTATTGATTTTCTCAACTGCTGTAATAGGCGTTTATTATGCAAAATATGAGGGATTAAAAACACTTAGATCAGGTTTTGCTCAGTTAAGCAAAAATGAACCCATGGGTTTCGAGATTTTATCTGGAGCCGGTATAGCTTTTGCTGCTGTACTACTAATTATTCCGGGCTTTTTAACAGATTTAATAGGGTTTTTATTAATTTTTCCAATCAGTAGAAAATTTATTTTCAAAAAAATTTCTAGAAAATTTAATGACAAAACTGTTAAACAAAAAAACAATTTTATAGATGGTGAGTATGAAGATATAGAAGGCGATGATGACAAAAAAGTATAAAATATTAGGCAAATTTATTAAAGACTTATCGGGAGAAACAAAGAATATTGAAACATATTTGTTCGTCAAAGATAATATCTCAAAATATCAACTTGGAATAGATATAACCTCTAAAGCATTAAAAAATAAAATGATAGAGGTTAGTACAACACTTAAATTTGAAGACAAGGAAAATAATGAAAAGAAATCTCATTTTGAAATTATCTTTGTAACTATTATTAAGATTGATGAAAATGTACAAGATAAAAAAGAATTAGAAAAAATTATTTTATGTGATGTTCAAAACGAAATTTACCCGGAGTTAGAAAAATCATTATTAAATCTTCTTCATAATTCTGGTTATGCTGAGATTAAATTTGAAAAAAAAGTAGACTTTGAGAAACTTTATAATCAAAAATTCAATTAATAAAAATTTTTTTTAAGATTAGCTTTTAAATATTCTTTATGATTTTTAATTTCATTATCAGTAGGTGAAATTACTTTTCTATAATAAGATATATTTAAATTTTTTTTGTTACTCATATCGTTCTCTTGGTCTTGAAAATTTAATTTTGGCTCTTTTTGTTCAATTAAATTTATATATACTTTAGCTAACAAATCACAGTCAACAAGTGCCGTATGTTTAATTCTTTTTGAGTTGTCCACTCTATATCTTTTGCAAAGAGCGTCTAGACTAACAGGTGATCCGGGAAATTTATCTCTAGCTAAAACAAGCGTATCTACAACTTGATTTTTTATACTTTTTATACCTAGCAAGGAGAGCTCATTATTTAAATGGGCTAAATCAAATTCAGCATTATGTATTATAATTCTTTTATCTTTTATAAAGTTTAAAAATTCCTCACTAATCTCTTTAAATTTTTTCTTATTTGCTAAAAATTCATCAGTGTAGCCGTGTATTTCAAGAGCTTTTTCAGAAACTTTTCGCTCAGGATTTAAATAATAATGAAATTTATTTTTTGTAGGTATTAAATTTTCTAATTCTATACAGCCAATTTCTACTATTCTGTGGCCCTCTTTAACTGAGATACCTGTGGTTTCTGTATCTAATACAATTTCTTTCATTTATAAAATTCTATTTAAAATATTGTTTATATCTTTTTTAACAGATCTTTTTGTAAAATTATTTTTAATTATGAAATGTGATTTCCTTTTTTTATAAGTAGAATTAAATTGTATTTTTTTAAATTTATTTAATAACTTGCGATTAAAATTATTTCTTTTTTTTATTCTTTTTTCAATATCTTTTTTTTTAGAGTCAATGAAAACTAATATGTCACTTTTATTATTAATTTTATTTTCCAACAATAGAGGTATATCTAATATTATAATTTTCTTTTTTACGTTCTTTTTTAAAAATAATTTCATTTTTTTTCTTATCTCTTTGTGAACAATTTTAATTATTTTTTTTAAATTTGTCTTATTACTTAATATCGCTGTAGTAATTTCGTTTTTATCTATCGGGAAAGAATTTATATATTTTGGTAATTTTTTATTCAATTTGTTAAAAATTTTTTTATCTTTTTTATAAATTTTTGACACCTCATAATCCGCATTAAAAACGGGATGCCCAAAATTATTTGCTATATAACTTTTCCCCGAACCGATTTCTCCCAAAATTCCAATTCTAATCATTTTCTAAAAGTTTAAGTGTCTCATTATTAATTTTGGGTTCAATGCCATGCCACAATTTAAATGCCTCTAAGGCCTGATAAACAAACATTAATTTTCCATTTTCTGATTGATTGCCAAGTTTTTTTCCTTCTTTTAAAAAACTAGTTTCTCTTGGATTATAAATTACATCATAAAATAATTTATTGTCCCCAACGTCAGAAAAATTAAAATTTATAGTTTCGTTGTTTAGACCAAGGCTCGTAGCATTAATTATCATATCAAACTTTGGTATATTTCCCCAATCTATAACATTTATAATTTTAAATTGAGATTTTAAATCGTCTGCTCTTTGCCTAGTTCTGTTTGAAATTATTATTTCTGAAACATTCATTTTATTTAAAGCAAAAATTATTGAAGGAACTACTCCACCAGCTCCTAAAATAAAAACTTTTTTACCGTCTATATTATAATTTAAGCCCCTAATTGCATTAATAAAACCAGAGATATCCGTATTGTGCCCTATCAAATTATCATCATTTAAAATTATTGTATTTACCGATTGTGTTTGCTCTGCCTCTGGGCTTAATTTGTCTAAATAAGGAATTACTGCTTTTTTAAATGGAACGGTAACGTTAATACCTTTTATTTTTTTTTCTTTAACCTCTGAAATTATAGTTTGTAAGTCTTTCTTATCAATTTTTTTTTTATCATAAATGGCATCAATATTATTTTCTTTAAGCCAATAGTTATGAAGTTTGGGTGATAAAGAATGATTGATAGGGTTGCCAATTACAAAATATTTTTTCATTACAATGAGCTTATGTATTCCTTAATTTTTTTAACGGGTAACCCCATAATTGTATCTTCGTCTCCCTCTATACTTGTAAACAAATTTCTGCCTACACCCTCTATTTGGTAAACATTGTATGCATAAAGCGTTTCGTCAGGTATTTTAGATAAGTAATTTTTTAACTCATCATCAGATAAATTTTTCATGGTTAATATGGCTTTATCCGTATAATTCCAAATCATTGATCCATTTTTTGAAACGCATACAGAACTAATTAAAAAATGTGATTTACCATTAAGTTTTTTTAATATACTCATTGCTTCATTTCTATTCTCAGGCTTAGAAATTAATTCACCGTCCAAATCAATTACACTATCTGCTCCTAATACAATCTCATCAGTTTTTTTCATACTGACCTTATTTGCTTTTAGTTCCGCTAGGTTCTTTGAAATAATCTCTGGGCTTGCTTGCTCTTTTAATAGGCTTTTTTTAACAATATCTTCATCAACATTTGAAGGCTCAACAATATTTTTAATATTGTTTTTATCTAAAATTTCTTTTCTAACTTTACTTTTAGAAGCAAGAACAATTTTATTTAACATTTTTTAAATATATTTCGTGAATTTTGATTATAGAAGCCGCAGTTTCTTCAACAGATTTTCTTGTCACGTCAATGAGTGGCCATTTATATTTTTGAAATGTTCTTTTGGCATTAAAAACTTCTTTTTTAATATTTTCTAAATCAGTATACTTTATTTTTTCGGTTTCTCTTAGGGAGTTCATTCTATTTTTTCTTAAATCAGCAAGTCTTTCAGGTTCAGTGCTTAAGCCTACCACACATGTCATTTGAGGATTTTGCTTAAGTTTTTCTGGTAAAGAGTTTTCGTTCACCAAAGGAATATTTGAAGTCTTAAAGCCTCTGTTTGCAAGATAAATCGATGTTGGCGTTTTGCTTGTTCTGCTTACACCAACAAGGATAATGTCCGATTTTTCAATTTCACTTATTAAATTTCCATCATCATGGTTCATTGTAAATTGAATTGCTTCAATTCTATCATAATATTCTTCGTTTAAAATATGTTGGCCGCTTGGTTCATGTGTTGCTTTTTGATTAAGAATTTTAGAAAAATTTAAAATTAAATTTCCCAAAACACTAAAACATGGAATTTTTTTTCCTTCACTTACATTTGCAAGGTATTTAGCTAAATTAGTGTCAACAATTGTGTATAATATTATTGAGTTTGAATGTTTCTCTGCGTCTTCTAAAATTTTCAAAATTTGATTATCTGTTCTAGTAAAAGAATATGAATGTATTTTGTATTCTATATTCAGAAATTGTGCTTTAAGCGCCAAAAATATTCTATCCAGCGTTTCACCCGTTGAGTCGGATATTAAATATATTTGGTATGTATTGCTCATGAATAAATAGTTAGTAAATTTGTATTATTTTAATTAAATTACACTATTTTAAATTTCTTAAAAAAAACTTGTAAAACCTGGTTTTTATCAACAATAATAATAAATAGATTAAAACAATCCACAAAAATTAATATAATCTAAAAAGCTACATTTTAAACAATTTTAGTCCATAAAGATGTTAGTAAAATGTGAATATAATGTTTAAAAAAACTAATCACCTTTATTCACAAGATATATTACAACTACTATAATTTATAAAGCTTTTATATGAAACCTTTACATAAAGTAATAATTAATAAAGATACTTCATTTAATCCTATATGGATTATGAGACAAGCAGGAAGATATTTACCTGAATTCAGAGAGATAAGAAAAAAAAATCCTAATTTTATAAATCTGTGTTTAAATGATGATTTATCTTCAGAAATAACTCTACAACCCATAAAAAGATTTGATCTAGATGCCGCAATAATATTTTCTGACATCTTAATGCTTCCATACGGATTAGGTCAAAAAGTGAAATTTGAAAAAAATTTTGGGCCAAAATTAGGAGAATTAAACCTAAATGAAATTGCAAAAACTGATGAAATTGACTTTGTAGAAAAAATCCATCGTGTATACAAAGCAATTAAAAAAGTTAGTTCGGACACCAGTTTAAATAATAAAAATACAATAGGTTTTGTTGGTGCTCCATGGACATTATTGGTTTACATGATTAATCAACAGTCACCTAAAAGAAACCTGAAAAATGATTTTTTTAAAGATGAGTTTTTAATAAATAGAATTTTATTAATTATAGAAAAATTTTTAAAAGTTCATATAAAAAATCAAATTGATAACGGTGCAAATATTATTCAAATTTTTGATAGTTGGGCGGGTTTGTTAGAGGAGAGAGATTTACCTAATTATGTTTATTCTCCAACTTTAAATTTAGTAAATTATGTAAAATCTTTAAATGTGCCAGTGATATGTTTTCCCAGAGAAATAAAAAATTATAAAGAATTTTGTGATATTGTTAAACCTGATGCCATTAGTATAGATTATAATGTTGATCCAAAAAAAATACTTAGGGACGTAAAAATACCCATACAAGGTGGTTTAGACCCAAAAATTTTGTTAACAGATAAAGAAATCTTAAAAAAAGAAGCTTCAAAATATCTCAATATTTTTAAAGATCATCCATATATATTCAACTTAGGACACGGAGTGCTTCCAGAGACAGACCCTAATATGTTTGATTATTTAGTAAAAACGGTAAAAAATTATTAGTATGAACCAGATTTATACACACCCAAAAAGAAAAACAAAAGTTGTATTTGTACAACTCGGATCCCCTTCTGAGCCGACAACTAAAGCTTTAAGAAAATATCTTAGAAAATTTTTAGGAGATCCAAGGGTGGTTGATATAAATCCTTGGTTGTGGAAAATAATTTTAAACTTTTTTGTATTGCCCTTTAGGCCCAAAAAGTCAGCAAAACTTTATGCAAGAATATGGGACGGAAAAAGCTTTCCTTTAATTACAAACACAAGAGACTTTACAAATAATGTTAGAGAAGAGTTAAAGAAAATCGATCCTGATGGCCATGTTGAAGTAAATCATGCTTTTCTTCTGTCACCCCCATATGTAAATGAAGTTTATGATAGTTGGGAGGACGATTTAAAAAAAGGCATTGGTGCAACAAAATTGTTGGTTATACCGATGTTTCCTCAGTACTCTGAAAGCACAATAGCCTCAGGTATAGACGCCTTAGCAAAAGAATTATCAAAAAGAGTTAAGATCCCAACTTTTGAAGTTATTACAAATTTTCACAGGACACATGCTTTTATAAATAATTCTGTAAGACAAATTGACACTAAAATTAATGAGCTTAACCAAGAAGGAAAAAGAATTGACAACCTAATAATTACTTTTCATGGCATGCAAAAAAGAAGGATTGTTAATAAGGGTGATGATTATTATAGACATTGCTACGAAACGTTTTGTCTTATAACAAATAATTTAAAGAATATTAGGCCAGAACAATGTATGATGAGTTTTCAAAGCCGTTTTGGATCCGAGGAGTGGATAACCCCTTATACAGAAGACGTGGTAAAAAAACTAATTACTGAAGGTAAAAAAGAAATAGCCATATATTCTCCAAGCTTTGTTGCTGACTGTTTAGAAACTACAGATGAACTAGGTCATGAACTCGTAAACGAAGCAAAAGATTGGGGAGGAAACATATATCCGATAGAATGTTTAAATACCAAAAAGGATTGGTGCAAAGATTTTGCAAAATACACATTTACACAGGCAGAGGGTTCGGCGCAAGATAAAGAGGATATAGAATATCAGTTAGATAAAAAGTTTTATGAAAAAATGCCACAACAAGAGATGAATAAATCATAAAACTTTTAAAATATGTCTAAATTTTTAATTATCTTTTCAACCACAGACGGTCATACAAAAATGATTTGTGAAAGAATAAAAAATTTTCTAACTGATGGTAATCTAGTAGAACTTCTTTCTTTAGAAGACTCTAAAAAAGTTGATCTATCTAATTTTGAAAAAATTATAATCGGCGCTAGTATTAGATACGGTAAACATTGTAAAGAACTTTATAAATTTATTAATTTGAACAAAAATATTTTAGACCAAAAAAAATGTGCTTTTTTTTCCGTAAATGTTGTTGCAAGAAAACCTGAAAAAAATACAGCTGAGACAAATCCTTATATAAATAAATTCTTAAAAATTTCTAAATGGAGGCCCAATAAAATAAAAGTGTTTGCTGGCAAAGTTGATTATCCTAACTATAATTTTTTTGATAAATATATAATCAAATTTATTATGTTCATCACTAAGGGCCCGACAGACACTTCCCAATCATATGAATTTACAGACTGGTCAAAAGTTGACGATTTTTCTGAAGAACTAAAAAATGATTATTAAATATGACTAAAAAACCCATATTTTACTCATCTTTTGATAATTTATTAACTACCTTGTAATACTTTAAAGAGTATATATATTAACCCTATTGATAAGTCCTTATCAAATAAACAATCATGAACATTCAAGAATTAAAACTTAAATCATCTGAACAGCTTATTACTCAAGCCGAAGAGCTTGGCATAGAAAATGCTAGTACATTAAGAAAGCAAGAAATACTCTTCGCTATTCTCAAAAAAGTTGCAGAAAAAGAGGAAATAACAGGCGCCGGTGTTTTACAATTATTACAAGACGGGTTTGGCTTTTTAAGAGCAATGGAGTCAAATTACCTTCCGGGACCAGATGATATTTATGTAAGCCCCAGCCAAATTAGAAAATTTGGTTTGAGAACCGGAGATACAGTTGAAGGACCAGTTAGAGCTCCGAAAGAAGGTGAAAGATATTTTGCGTTATTACAAGTTAGTAAGATAAATTTTGAAGAACCAGAAAAAGCAAGACATAAAATTGCATTTGATAACTTAACGCCTTTATATCCTGATAAACAATTAGTTATGGAAGTTGAAACTACAAAAGTTGAGAAAAAACAAGATCTAACACCAAGACTAATAGATTTAGTTAGTCCAATCGGTAAAGGACAAAGGTCTATAATTATTTCTCCACCTAAAGCTGGAAAAACAATGATTTTGCAAAGCATTGCCAACTCAATAGCTAAAAATTATCCAGAATGTTATCTTATGGTATTGTTGATTGATGAACGGCCAGAAGAAGTAACAGACATGCAAAGAACCGTAAAAGGTGAAGTAATAAGCTCTACTTTTGATGAACCAGCTCAAAGGCACGTAGCAGTTGCTGAAATGGTTATTGAAAAAGCCAAAAGATTAACAGAGCATAAAAAAGATGTTATTATTTTATTAGACTCTATAACAAGATTAGGAAGAGCATATAACGCTGTGATACCAAGTTCAGGCAAGGTTCTTACAGGGGGTGTTGACGCGAATGCACTTCAGAGACCAAAAAGATTTTTCGGAGCAGCAAGAAACATTGAAGAAGGCGGTTCGTTAACAATTATCTCTACAGCTTTAATTGATACAGGAAGTAGAATGGATGAAGTAATTTTTGAAGAATTTAAAGGAACAGGTAATAGTGAAACAATACTAGATAGAAAAATTGCGGATAAAAGAATATATCCAGCTATTGATATAACAAAATCAGGCACAAGAAGAGAAGAATTATTATTTGATAAAAATGATTTACAAAAAATGAACGTGCTTAGAAGAATAATCGCTCCAATGGGAACTATGGATGCAATAGAATTTATTAATTCAAAATTAAAGGACACTAAGAATAACGCTGAATTTTTTAACTCAATGAATAAACCGGCTTAAAATTTAAATATATTTTAAAGCCTTCATTTCATTTTCGAAATTATCTTCAATTTGCTTTTTCAAATTTTCTTTTAACATTTTTTCCCATTTATTTTCCGGACCAAGATTAAAAAAATAATTTTTATTTTCTTTGTGAAAGTCTCTCCATTTTTTAAAACCATTATCTATTTTACCCAAAGAAACATCGGTTTCTTTACTTTTTAGAACGTTAAAGTTGGTAGTTTCAATAGCATTTTGAAGTTTTGATTTATTCACACCTTCTATTCTATTTGTTAGGGTGTTTATAAATACAATTATATCTCTAAAAGTTTCATATTTATTTTCTAGTAAGTCTTCGTATCGCACAAAAAGTCGTCTAATTTTATTATATTTTAGCCAGGAAATATAATTTTGTGCCCACGAACTAATGTATGAGTAAGAAGCAAAACCTCCCCCATCTTTTGCCATTAAATAGCTTTTTTTATCCAAAATCATTTCCATAGCTTTTTGATCATTATAAGAGAAATGGTTTTTAATAGATGTAAATACATTTCTTGGATCTCTTACAATATATACAGCACCAAGGCTTGTCTCATATGAAGTAAACACGTTACCCTTATAGTCTCCTAAACAACTATGAGTTTTAAAAAATCTAATTTTTTTATCTAAGATAATTTGTTTTTGTGCTGACATCCATTGTTTTGATGCTTCAATTGCACTTTCAATTTTTTGATTAAAAAATTGTTTATCTGGAAACTGCTTAATATTTTCAATTTGATTAAATTCAAATTTTCCATCTTGAGAAAAATAATAAGCAGACAGAAAAGCTCTTAGATATGTATTTCCACTTTTAGGATAGGATGCTAACCATATAATCATAATTTAATTTTATTTAGATAATAAAGTTTTATACATAAATTTTCCTTTATTAAATATACTTAAGTTCTTTCATTTCATTTATAAAATTACTCTCTATTTTATTTTGTAAATCTTTATCTAACGCATTTTTCCAATTATTTTCAGGACCTTTGTGAAAAAACATGACTTTTTTATTGTTATTTTTATCAAACGCATTTTCTGTAAACAGACCGGCGTTTTCCATTTTTTTTAAGTTTTCAAATTTTGTTGTTTCTATAATATTTTTCTTTTTGAATTCATTTAATTCAATTTTTACATAATTAGCTAGAAACCTTGCTATTTTTTCAATCTCATTATCTATATTATTTATGAGGTCTTCGTATTTAATTAATAACAAATTAGAGTTTTTTTTTGTCCAAAAGTTATAGTTTTCTTTCCAGGTACCAATTAAAGTTGCAATTTGATTTTCTGCATCTTCTTTCTTTTGTGAACCTGAAATTATTTTAGATTCAGTTAAAAATTTTTCAGCCTCTTCAATACTTTTGCTATAATGATTTGAAATAGAGAGCACCAAACTTCTTGGATCTCTAACTATGTAAATTGTAGCCAAAGTATTAAATTTATCAGTAAACGAATTGTTATTGATCTTACAATTGAGATTATGAGTTTTGAAAAATTTTACCTCATTATCTAAATTTATTTTATTTTGTGTTAAAATCCAGTATCTGCTTATATCATTGACATTGTCAAAATTTATTGTGAAATCTTGAAAAAATTTTCTGCTTGGATATTGCTGTATTTTTTTAAGCAAATTAAAATTAAAAATACCATTATCCGTATGAATTAAAGCTGATACAATTGATCGTAACCAGGTGTTCCCACTTTTAGGATAAGAAGCTAACCATATAATCATAAAAAATATATTACTTTTAATTACATTATATAATTATTAGAATGATTTATGACTATTTTTGCTCTTTCATCAGGCCCAGGAATTTCAGGTATTGCTGTAGTAAGAATTTCTGGAGATATGACAAAAGAAATAATTAAAAAGCTTACAGGAAAAAAAATACCAATACCGAGAGTAGCCACACTAAGAAAAATCAATAAAATCAACACTTCTGAGCTAATTGATGAAGGATTAATCCTGTGGTTTCCTGGGCCTGAGAGCTATACAGGCGAGGATATGGCCGAGATACAAGTTCATGGGAGCAAGGCCGTTGTAGATGCCCTGCACTCTTCTCTTTCAAATATAGAAAATTGCAGAATAGCTGAGCCAGGTGAATTTACAAAACTAGCATTTCAAAATGGAAAAATAAATTTACTTAAAGCAGAAAGTATTGCTGATTTGATTTCTTCAGAAACAGAAATTCAAAGACAACAAGCAATCAAAATCATGAATGGAAAATCATCTGATCAATTTAATTTTCTAAGAGAAAAACTTTTAAAAATTTTATCACATGTTGAGGCGAAAATTGATTTTCCAGAGGAAGATTTACCTAATAATATTTTAGATGAAATCAAAAATAGTTTAAATGAAGTAATTATTAAAATTAAAAAAATATTGAATGATCAAAAAGTTGGAGAAAGAATTAGAGAAGGTTTTAAAATTGCTATACTAGGACCAACTAATGCTGGTAAATCTAGCTTGATGAATCACTTATCTAATCGTGATGTTGCAATCGTTTCTGAAATTGCAGGCACAACGAGAGACGTGATTGAAACCCATCTAAATATAGACGGTTATCCAGTTATAATCTCTGATACAGCCGGAATAAGAGATTCTAAAGATGAGATAGAAAAAAAAGGAATTAAATTATCTTTAAATAGAGCTGAAGAAGCAGATCTAAAGCTTGTTGTGATTGATGCAAAAAGTCCTGATTTTACTGATGTTTTGAAGGATTTGTTACATGAAAATGCAATTTTAGTAATAAATAAATCTGATCTTTTAGAAAAAGATATTGATCCAGAAATTAAAAAAACAAATCATGTTTTAATTTCAATTAAAGAAAATAAAAACATTGAAGAATTAATTTCAAAAATAAAAAATAATTTAAAAAATAAATTTCTTACAAGTGATGATATTTTAATTACAAGAGAGAGGCACAGGCAACATCTTCAACAGTGTTTGGATCATCTAAATAACTTTAATCAAAAAAAAGAAATCGAAGATTTTGATAAAGCTGCAGAAGATTTAAGATTAGCTACTAGACATTTAGGCATGATTGTTGGAAAAGTCGATGTAGATGAGATATTAGGTAGTATTTTCAACGATTTTTGTATCGGTAAATAATACGCTATTTTGCTGTTTTTTTAGACTTTTTTAATCAAAAAACGTTGATAAATATGGCTTATTTACAAAAAAACAAGCCTATCTTGTAAATTATTTAATCACCTATAAATTTGGCTTATGAAAAACGATTTGTCATTTGATGTAGTTGTAATTGGAGGTGGTCATGCTGGATGTGAAGCTGCAGCAGCTTCTGCTCGCCTTGGAGCGAATACTGCCCTATTTACCCATAAAATAGAAACTATCGGTGAGATGTCTTGTAACCCGGCAATAGGAGGGTTGGGTAAAGGACATTTGGTTAGAGAAATAGATGCCCTTGATGGCGTTATGGGAGATGTAGCAGACAAATCAGGTATACAATTTAGATTGTTAAATAGAAGTAGAGGGCCAGCAGTAAGAGGACCTAGAACTCAATCTGACAGATCGCTTTATCGTAAATATATGCAAGAAAAACTCTTAAACTATTGTAATTTAAGTGTTTTTTCTGATTCAGTAGTAAAGTTTATTTTTGATAAAAATTCAATAAGTGGATTTGAAACTAAAGAAGGAAAGAAAGTTCTATCTAATAAGATAATACTCACAACAGGCACTTTTTTAAATGGTCTGATACATCTAGGTGATGAAAGAACTCCTGCTGGTAGATACAATGAAAAACCTTCTACAGGTTTAAGTGAACAATTAGCAAAATACGATTTTAAAATTGGAAGATTAAAAACTGGAACACCACCAAGGTTAGATGCAAGAACAATTAATTTTGAAAACTTAGAGGAACAATTCGCAGATGAGGATCCTTATTTTTTTTCATTCTTAACAAAAAAAAATTTGAACAAACAAGTGTCATGCCGAATGACATATACAAATGAGAAGGTCCATAAAATTATCGAAAAGAATTTATCTAAGAGTGCCATGTATTCAGGTAGCATAAAAGGAGTAGGTCCAAGGTATTGTCCATCCATAGAAGATAAGATAGTAAAATTTGCAGATAAAGTTCGTCACCAGATTTTTTTAGAACCAGAAGGTCTAAATGATCACACAATTTATCCAAATGGTATCTCCACATCACTACCAGCAGAAGTTCAATTAGAAATATGCAACAATATCAATGGTTTAGAGAATGTTACTATATTAAGATCAGGATATGCAATAGAATATGACTATATAGATCCACGTGAACTATTCTTAACCCTAGAAACAAAGAAGATAAGCAACCTTTATCTTGCTGGTCAGATTAACGGAACAACAGGATATGAGGAAGCTGCTGCACAGGGCCTTATAGCAGGAATAAATGCTGCCTTGTCTGTTAAAAAATCGGAACCATTCATACTTGACAGATCTGACGCTTACATTGGAGTAATGATCGATGACTTGGTGACTAAAGGAGTGGCTGAGCCATATCGTATGTTTACATCAAGAGCAGAATATCGATTAAGTTTGAGATCTGATAATGCCGATCAAAGATTAACTGCAAAGGGAATAGAAATTGGTTTAATAGGAGATGAGAGAAAAGTTACATATTTGAGCAAATTTGAGCAAATCAATCAAGTAAATATAAAAATGCGCGAGTCCAAGATTTCACCATCTAAAGCAGAGAAATTTGGAATAAAAATAGCAAAAGACGGAATATTGAGATCATCTAGCGAAGTTTTAACTCAAAAAGGGGTAAATATGAGTAAAATTAGGGAAATATGGTCTGATATACCTTTTTTTAGTAAAGAAATTGATGAACAAGTGGAAATTAACGCTCATTATAGTGGATATTTAAAGAAACAGAAAGCTGATATTTTAGCATTTAAGAGGGATGAAAACCTAATTATTCCTGATAAAATCAATTATGATAGACTATCAGGTTTGTCTAATGAGGTAAAAGCTAAATTTAAAGAAATAAAGCCCAAAACGATGGGTCAAGCCTTAAGAATTGACGGAATAACTCCTGCCGCTGTATATATTTTGTTGTCACATGTCAAAAGAAAGTCTATTAAGCATATAGCTTAATGGATCAAGAAATTTTAAATTTTTATTCTAGAATCAATCACTTAAATGTTTCACGTGAAACATTTTTGGACTTTGAAAACTATATATCTTTGATTCTTGAAAAAAATAAAAAAATCAACATAATTAGCCAAAATACGGCATCAAAAAAAGCCATAATTGATCGTCATATTATAGATTCAGCTCAAATTATTGATTTTATTGACTTAAATAGCAATACAACCACAGATATAGGCTCTGGAGGTGGAATGCCTGGGATAATCGTGGCAATTATACTAAAAAATATGAAAAACAATATGAATGTGCACCTTTATGAAAAAAGTTACCATAAAAGCCATTTTTTAAAGGAAGTTTCAAAAAAATTAAATTTAAATACAAAGGTTTTTCAAAAAAATATTTTTGAAATAAAAAATTTAGAAACAGGAACAATAATGTCCAGAGCATTCAAACCAATGCCAGTGGTTTTAGATTTAGTATATGAAAATTTTTCAAAATATAAAAATTTAATTTTTTTTATGGGGAAGAGTGGAAAAAAAATTTTTGATAATTCCAAAAAAAAATGGGAGCTGGATTATATAGAAAAAAAAAGTTTAACAAGTAAAGATTCATTTTTAATAAATATTAAAAAAATTAAAAAAAAAAATTAAATGCAAATCATTTCAGTCATAAATCAAAAGGGTGGGGTCGGGAAAACCACTACGGTGATAAATCTTGCGGCAGGATTATCCAAACTAAATAAAAAAATTTTAGTAATTGATCTAGATCCACAGGGAAATGCAACAACAGGTCTTGGATTATCTAATATAGAAAACTCAAGTGATACAATTTATGGAGTATTGAATGGAACGAAAGAAATAGATGAGGTTATTAAAAAAACACAGTTTGAAAATCTAGATATCATCACTTCGAATGTAGACCTTTCAGGACTAGAAGTTGAAACAGCAGATGATAGTAATAGGGCCTTCATACTAAAAGCTAAATTGGGGGCATATTTAAACAATTCTAGAGGATCATATGATTATGTCTTGGTAGACTGTCCTCCATCTTTAAGCCTGCTAACGGTAATGGCTCTAGTGTGCTCAAATTCACTTTTAGTTCCTTTGCAGACAGAATTTTTTGCTTTGGAAGGATTGACTCAGCTAATGAAAACAATTGAAAGGATAAAAGTTAGTTTAAATCCAGATTTGAAAATCAGAGGTATACTTTTAACGATGTACGATAAAAGAAATAAGTTATCCTCCCAAGTTGAGAAAGAAGCTAGAGACTATTTTAGTAAAAAAGTTTATTCAACTGTTATACCAAGAAATGTCAGATTGTCAGAAGCTCCATCCCATGGAATGCCAGTTTTAGTTTACGACAAATCCTGTCCTGGTAGTAAATCATATTTTAGTTTTACTGATGAATTTATAAATCAAGAGTCAACAATAGGAAGCGCAGCATAATGGATAAAATTAAAAAAGGATTAGGTAGAGGGCTATCATCGCTTATAGGTGAAACCAAAGTTGAACCTCAAAAAAACCAATTACTGATAAGCGACTTAGTACCCAACAAATATCAACCAAGAAAAATTTTTGATGAGAGTAATTTAGAGGATTTAACAAATTCAATTAAAGAAAGAGGTATGATCCAACCAATCATAGTTAGAAAATCAAACGATGATAAAACAAAATTCGAAATAATTGCAGGTGAAAGGAGATGGTTAGCAGCTCAAAAAGCAGGTCTTCATAATGTACCTGTAGTAATCACAGAAGCTGATGATTTAAAATCGTTAGAGTTTGCAATTGTAGAAAATGTTCAAAGGCATGACTTAAATCCACTTGAGGAAGCACAAGGATACAAACGTTTGATAGATGACTTTTCTTATGATCAAGAAAAGGTATCAAAATTTATTGGCAAAAGTAGAAGCCATATAACGAATTCTTTAAGACTCTTAACTTTGCCTGGAGATGTAATAAAGTTAATTGAAACTCAAAAATTAACAGCAGGACATGCTAAAATTTTAGTTGGTCTTCCTAATGCAAGTTTTGTAGCAGCTAAAATTATTGAGAAAAAGCTTTCTGTGAGACAATCTGAAAATTTTGTTAAAATTTTTAAAAATAAAAAACAAAAATCGCATCTATCTAAAGACACAAATATAATTGCACTTGAATTATCAATTTCAAATAAAATTGGTTTAAATGTTAATATTCAAAACAATAATAGAAATAAAGGCAAAATAAGTTTTGAGTATAAAGATTTAGATCAATTAAATAAAATAGTGGATATAATTAAATCTAATTACTAGCATTCGAAGAAGCTTGATCTAAAATAAAGTCTGTTAGTATATTAATTGAATTATTAATATTTTTTTTTAATTGAAGCTCAATCTCAGCTAATTTGTAAATTAAATTTTTTATATTTTGAGGTGACCATTTATATATTTGTTGTTTCGTAATTTCTTTATCTTTCCAAAAAATAGGTGGTTTAGCTGAAGAAATTGTTAAATTTATATCTTTATTTTCATTGAATTCACTTGAAAGCCTAAGTATTTTTTTTGACTTGTTCAAAAAAGTTCTAATAATTAGGACACAGTCCTCATTATTAAACTTGTTTTCATTTAAAATATAAATAATTTTTTTTTTATTTTTGGCTAAACAATTGTCTATTAGTTCTGATATACTGTGATTTTCGATTAGATTTGTTAATTTCACTATATCTACAGTGGTAATATTTTCTTTATTTTTACTATAATATTCTATTTTTTCTAACTCATTAAATAAAGTTTCTCTATCTCCATTACACTTATTTACAATGAGGTTAATATTCTCGGAAGATATTGATATTTTTTTTTTCTTTAAAAAATCAAAAGTTAATTTTGCTAATGTTTGATTTGTATCTGGATAAAATGCTACACAAATAAACTTCTTATTTTTTTCAAAAAAGGACCTTAATTTTGATTTTTTTTCAAGTTGCTCGCTATTTATAATAATTGATGTACCAATAATATCTTTGTCAACAATTTCTTCTATAATTTTTAATATTTTATCAGATGCTCTTTTAATAATGATTATTTTTTCATCTTCAAAAAGTGACTTTGTTAAAATATTTTCAAAAAAATAATGTTGATTATCTAATATTTCCTTTTCATCATAATTTGAAATTATTTTTTTTCCTTTAATTAATTTTTTAATAGCATCATTTTTTAGACCACCATTTTTTCCATAAAAAAGAATGAATTGGCTGTATTCTAAGTTAATTTTTTCTATCTCATATGATTTTATAATCATTTTATTTCTGTTAACTTTAAAATTAACTCATTTACTATAATGTTCGCAAAAGTTTGTTTTGTTGAATTTTCATAATCTTTTTCATCAGTTTTATTACTCATATTTTCCATTAATTTTTTTTGATTGAATACCAGTTTTCGATTAGTTGGCATTATTGTAAAGGTTACATCAGCTATTAATTCATATTTATTTATACTTCCAGTTAAGTCTTTGCTTAATGTAATTTTTTGATAATTAGTTAAAACCTCTAAAGATATTTTTTTTGAAGCGTTATCATTATTTTTATATCTATTTAAATTTGATTTTAAAAAATTATTTAGTTTTCTATCGCCAGTAAAACTCAATTCTTCAATAGAAATATCATTTCCATTTTTATTTGAGTAAATTGGGGTGAAACCACAACTAGCTGTAAAAAAAATAATAATTAATAAAACTGTAATTTTTTTAATCATACTACGATACTATTATATTAATAAGTTTTTGTGGTATAAATATTTTTTTCTTAATAGATTTACCTGCGATATAGTTTTTTAATTTTGAATTCTCGTTAATTTTTATTAATAAATTTTCTTCTGTTATATCCCTATCTGCCTCTATAATTTCTCTAGTTTTACCATTTATTTGAACTACAAAATTTTTCTTATTTTCAACCAATATTTTTTCGTTAATTTCAGGCCATAGGATTTGCTCCTTTTCGCCGATTAATTCCAAACATTCTTTTGAGAAGTGCGGTATAACTGGACTCATTGTAATTAAAATTTTTTTATAATTTTTAATTAATTTATTTTTTTCCAATTTATTTGAAATTGCTTTATTTAAAGATGAATACATCTCGTAAAAATTAGCGATGATTTTATTATATGAAAAATTATTTATATTATTGGTTACATTCTTAATAAATACATTAGTTATTTTATCAATTGAATTATCAGAATTTGATGGGTGATTTGCCTTTATTTCTTCTATTATTTTTTGATTTAATATCCATAATTTTTGAATAAATTTATATGATGAAATCATACCTTCATCAGACCATTGTACATCCTTTTCTGGAGGACTGTCTGATAAAATAAAAAGTCTAACTGAGTCAGCACCATACTTCTCTATCATTTTTTCAGGATCTACTGTATTTCTTTTGGATTTAGACATAGACTCAGATGGTCCAACTTTTACATGTTCATTGTTATTTTCTTTTAGAAATTTTTTTCCATCTATAACTACTATTTCATCTGGACTAATCCAGTTATTATTTTTATCTTTATAGGTTTCATGACAAACCATACCTTGCGTAAACAAGCCCTTAAATGGTTCTTTAATAGTAAAATTTTTATTTTTATAGGAAAGAGCTTGCATAAAAAATCTTGAATATAAAAGATGTAGTATAGCGTGCTCAACTCCTCCAATGTATTGATCAACTGGCATCCAATATTTTACTTCTTCAGCATCAAAACCATAATTAGTTTTATTTGCCGAGCAAAATCTCAGGAAATACCATGAAGAATCAACAAAAGTATCTAGTGTATCAGTTTCTCTCGTATATTTTTTTCCATTAATTGAAATATTTTTCCATTCCGTCAACTGATCTAAGGGGTTCCCAGAATTTTCAAATTTTTTTATTTCAGGTAACATTACAGGAAGCATATTTTTAGGGATTTTAATTGGCTCGTTATTTTTGTCATAAGCAATAGGAATTGGGCACCCCCAGTATCTTTGACGAGATATTCCCCAATCTTTTAATCTATAATTAGTTTTTTTTTGTCCAATGTTTTTTTTTTCTAAATACTCAATAGTCTTAGGGATTGATTCACTCGGGACTTTTAAGTCATTTAAAAATTTAGAGTTAAAGAGATATCCTGTATCTGTATAAGCTTTATCATTAATTGAAAAATTCTTATCTTTTTCTGGTCTTACTACAGGTGTAATTGATAAATTATATTTTTTTGCAAAGTCTAAATCTCTTTGATCATGTGCCGGACATCCGAATACAGCACCTAACCCATAGTCCATTAGTACAAAGTTTGCAAAATAAACTGGAACTTTTAAAGTTTCATCTAAAGGATTAATTGCTATTAAATCAGTTTTAAAACCAAGTTTCTCAGCAGCTGCTATAGATTCCTCAGTGGTACCTGTTTTTGAACATTCTTTTTTGAATTTAATAAATTCAGGATTAGAGGCATAAAACTTAGCAATTGGATGATCAATTGAGAGTGCTAAAAAGGACATCCCAAACAAAGTATCTGGTCTAGTTGTATAGCACTTTATTTCTTTAATTTTTTTTTGTGCCTCAATATTAAATTTTATTTCGCATCCGTAAGATCGACCTATCCAATTTTGTTGCATTATCTTTACTTTATTTGGCCAATCTTTTAGAGTTTCTAAACTATCCAGCAGTTCTTTTGAAAATTTTGTAATTTTAAAAAACCATTGGTTTAATTTTTTTCTTTCTACAGTGGCTCCGGATCTCCATCCTTTTCCATCAATAACTTGTTCATTAGCTAAAACTGTTTGATCAACAGGGTCCCAGTTAACATAATTTTCTTTTCTATAAACTAAATCTTTGTCGTATAGTTCTAAAAAAAATTCTTGTTGATGTTTATAATATTCTGGTGAACAAGTAGAAATTTCTTTACTCCAATCAATTGATAGACCTAATTTCTTGAGTTGATTTTTCATTACTAAAATATTTTTTTCAGTCCAAGCCTTTGGATCTAAGTTATTTTGTCTTGCAGCATTTTCGGCAGGCATACCAAAGGAGTCCCAACCCATAGGATGTAAAACATTATAATTTTGTAGTGTTTTAAATCTAGCTAATACATCTCCTATTGTGTAGTTTCTAACATGACCCATATGTATCTTTCCAGATGGGTAAGGAAACATTTCTAAGCAGTAAAATTTTTTTTTATTTTTATGAATGCTGGTGGAAAAAGTATTATTTTTTTCCCATCTATCCTGCCACTTTTTTTCAATTATTTTAAAATTATATCTTTCCACAGGAATAAATAATTTTAATTTTCTGGTATTTTGACACCTTTGTATGACTTAAAATTTTTATCTTTTTTTTGATCCTCATATAATTTTGCAGTCTTTAAAATTTTTATTTTAAGTTCTTTTATTATATCTCCAGAGGTTTCTGATATTTTACATTTATTAGTTGTCTTACAGATTTTTCTAAAAACTTTTATATCCAAAGCATCACTCCTTATTTCATTAGTTAAAAATCTTATAGATATTTTTACACTTTCATTACTATTTTCATTATTTGAATACCAATCGGTTATAATAATACCGCCACTATAGTTTACTGAGGCAAGAGGCATAAAATCAATTGTGTCTAATGAGGCTCTCCATAGTTCATTAGAGCTTGCAAATTCAAAGTTTCTGGAACTACCCTTTTTTACAGTATCCATTAATCTAAAACCTTTGCCCTGCTCAATATTTCTTTTAACTCTTTCTTTGGGGTCTGGAGGAGATTTTCTTGCGTCACCTCTGTTAGTACAGGAATTGAGTAAAAAAGGTAAAATACAGATAAAAACTAATATTTTTATGTAATTTTTTGAAAACATACTAAAATAGTAAATATTTAATAAATTAATTACACGTATATTTTAAAATTACTAAAAAATATAGCAAATAAGCGATTAAATTAAGTGTTGCAAAAATGTTACAGTGATAAATTTAATTATATTAAAATTAGATAATATCAAAATATTTGAAGAGAATCCGATATAAATCTGGCGTTTATTATTAATAATAACAATTACAAAATAGGAGTAATTAATATGAACATTAAAAAAATAGGTCTTACTGCTTTAGCAGGGGCTCTAGTTTCTGTTTCAGCAAATGCTGCTGAGTTAACAGTAACTGGTGGTGCTTCATTAGGTTTTTCTGGTGAAGAGAAAACAGCTAAAGGTAATGGCTGGACTATGAACGACGGTATCTCATTTGCAGCGTCAGCTGAAATGGATAATGGTTGGGTTGTTTCTACTTCAATGTTAATTGATAGTGGTGATAACATAGGTGGAAGACATATCGATAACAGATCAATGAAAATTGATATGGGTGATGCTGGAACTTTAACTTTCTACGGAAGTGCTGGAAGTTCAAACATTTCTCTAATGGATGATACTACACCAACTGCTGGTGAAGAAGCTTGGGATGATGTGTCAGGTGCAACTGCACACTCATATGGTCCTACTGGTTTAGATACTTTCTTTTATCAAAACTCTAGCCTAATGGATGGTGTAACTATCGGTCTTGATTACATTCCATCAGATGGAGCTGATCAAATTGAAAGTTCAACAGCAGCTACAATCAAATATACTGGAATTGATGGTTTAACTATCGGTGCTGGTATGGGTGAAGATAACGGTGAAGGTCCAACAGATGCGGACGATGTTACTGCATTTAACGTAACTTACGCTATGGATGCAATTTCAGTTGGTTATTCATCTTACGAAGTAGACTCAAATGCATCTAGCAGCGATACTACGCTAACTGCAATGGGTATTTCTTACGCTGTAAGTGATGATCTATCTGTTTCTGTAAACACTTCAGAGACTGAAATCGAAGGTTCATCAGACCAAGAAGCAACAGGTGTTTCAGCTTCATTGGTAATTGGATCTATGACTTTAAGTGCTAACCATAACTCAGTAGAGAATGTTGGTGGTACTTCAGGTAAAGACAGATCTGGATATGCTCTAGGTCTTTCATTTGCATTCTAATTTGATTAGATAAAGATTATAAAAGGCCCCTTTTTGGGGCCTTTTTTTTATTCGAAATAAGAAATTCCTGCAAATCCAAAACAATTTAATAATTTAAGTTTTTTTTTATTTTTATTTGTAATACCACCAAGAGCCACAATTTTTTTTTTAGTTAAGTTTGATAATAATTTAAATTTATTAATTCCTAAATAATTATTATTATGTTTAAACAATGATGATAAGAATATAACATCTACCTTTTGAAGTTCTTTAATTTTAATTTCTTTATTGTTGTGTGCAGATCCAATAATTTTAAAATTTTTTTTATATGAATAAGATAAATGATCCATTTTTTTGTTAAATGAGGGGATGTATGCTCCATCTAAATCAAGTTTAGTTGCTAACTTAATATTATTAGCTAAAAAAAATTTATAACCCTTATATTTACAATAAGTTTTTAGTTTTAGGATAATATCTAAATGACTATTTGAATTATAATTTCTATAAACGATAGCAGTATTTTTACTTTGTTTATTTATATAATTTGTATCAAATTTGTTAATAAAGTAATATTGATTACAAAATTTATTATGCATGACTCTGTTCAAAAATATATAGATATTATTAATTTAATTAAATTAAAAATAGAAGATCAAAAAATTAATAAATTTCCGAAAGTAATAGCAGTTTCTAAAACATTTAATTTAGACAAAATTCTTCCTTTAATAAATTATGGGCATCTTGATTACGGTGAAAATAAGGTTCAAGAAGCAATTGAAAAATGGACAGAAAAAAAACACGAAAATCCAAAAATTAGATTACATTTAATTGGAAAGCTTCAAACTAACAAAGTTAAATATGCACTCAAAATATTTGATTACATTCACTCTATAGATAGTAAAAAACTTGCTAAAAAGATAGCTGATGAGGAAGTAAGGCAAAATAAAAAAATTAAGATTTTCTTACAGGTTAATATTGGTGATGAAGATCAAAAATCAGGGGTAAGTAAACATGAATTAACTTCATTATATAATTACTGTAAAGATTTAAAATTAAATGTAATTGGCCTAATGTGTTTACCTCCTATAAATGAAGATCCCAATAAATATTTTAAAGAAATTTATCAATTAAATAAAAAATTAGATCTCTCAGAATTAAGTATGGGTATGTCATCTGATTATTTAAAAGCAGTAGAAAATTATTCTACTTACTTAAGAATCGGTTCAAGCATTTTTGGAAGCAGGAGTTAATAGATCTTTATTTTAGTACGTTTATTAATTAATTTTAATAAAATTAGAAAATCCTTTTTTTTTAAAGCAATACAGCCTGCAGTTGGTTGATAATCCTTAGTAAGATGAATAAAAATACAACTCCCTTTTCCTGTAATAATATTTTTAAAATTATATTTTATTGGAATGAATAAATCATATTTATAGTCTTTTCTGTAAAGTTTTTCATGTCTAATTTTTTTTTCAATTTTAATTAATTTATTATATTTTTTTGAGATATTTACGTCATCACACCATCCCATATTTCTATTGATCTCAATACATTTCAAAGATGTCTTTGGTTTTTTTAACTTATCCTTTCTATAATATAGATGTTGAATACCAAAAGTACCTTTGGGCGTTTTTTTATCACCCTCTATTTTAGTCTTAGAAAGACCATTTTTTCCAATACAACAATTAAAATAAAAATCATCTATTTTAAGAGTATGTTTATTTTTTAAAAAAATTGTCATACCATAACTATATATGAATATTCAAAATTTAATTATTTTTAAATTAAATTCATTGTATCATATCTTGAAAGAAATTGATCAAGATTTGCATTTTAACATTATAGAAATACAAAATGAAAATCTGCTACATGATGAAATAAAAAATTTAAAAAATTTTTTAGTAATTACAAAAAAAGAATTACATAATATTGATAATCAATATGTTCTTGAAAAAACACCAATTAAAATTTCTCAGTTAATTGAAAAAATAAATATAAAATTTTTAAGAATACAATTTTCTAATCAATTAGAAATAAAAATTAATGATTATTTAATTGATTTAAATGCTAGAGAATTATCACTAAATAATAAAAAACTTAAATTAACAGAAAAAGAGATCAGTATAATTTTATATTTATCTCATAAAAAAATTCCAGTAACCATAAAGGAATTACAACTTAATGTTTGGAAATACCAATCAGATATTGAAACTCATACAGTTGAGACTCATGTTTATAGACTTAGAAAAAAAATTTTTAAAACTTTTAATGATGAAAATTTTATAATTAGTAAAAAAAATGGGTATAAAATTAAATAAAAAAAATCCGATTATTAAAGATTTATATACAAAAAAATTTAAACCTAAAATAATTAAACCAAAAAAAGGCAAGGGAAGTTTTATCAGATCAAAAAAATTTAAATAATTATAGTTTTTTCCAATTTTTGAAATTTGGAATTAAATGTTCCATTAAACTTGTATTTTTGGCAAGAAAGATCACATCTCCAGAAATAGATATTCTTTCAGAATTTGTTTCTATTTGATCAGTGCTATGAGGAGTTTTTGATGGAAAAATTAGGATATCGTCTTCTTTAACTTCCAAAGATATTCTGGTTGCAGTTGGAAAAGTAATTTCTTTTATTAATTTTTTTTGAATTAAAGTTTTAGATCCGAATAGCCCTGGAATAAATTCATTTTTCTTTTCATCATCATAGATAATAAAATTAGAATCATTTGTACTTTTCTTTAAATAATATGAAAAAGATAAATGAGATTGTAAATGTTGATGTTTTGATATCACTTCATTTCCAACAGAGATAGTGGCCCATGATCTTTGAATAAAAGTTTCAATTTGTTCTTTATCTATTTTTAAAAAATCTAAATAAATTTCAATTTTTTTTTTTATCTCTACAAATAGATTATTAAAGTTTGGATTATTATAAATATATTCGTAACCTTGTGTATCACCTGTCCAGCTAGCTTGATTTAATTTATAATCAGAGTTTTGTGAATTTTTTTTCATCTCTCTTATATCGTTGATCAAATTAATTTTTTCTTCATTATTTAATTTAATTTGATCTTGAAAAATTGATAAGGGAAAAAAATTACTTACCTTCATTATAAATTTATATTAATTTACTTTATACCAACATTGAAACTAATTACTATTCTGTCTTGGCCAGACTCGTTTTTAGCTACTTTATGTGGTAAATAACTTGGAAAAATCAGCAAGTCCCCCTCACTAATATCAATACTTATTATTCTTACATTTAGATCATTTGGTTTTTCAATAGCTGGAAATGAATTTGCTTTTGCAATATTTGGACATTCAATTTCAAACTTTCCGCAATTTTCAGGAGCTTTTACATAGTAAGCTGAGCTTAGATAAGAATTAGGGTGAGTATGTAAGACATTAAAATCATCATTTTTATTAATTATTGACCACATTTCTTGAATTGTAATAGCTGTATTTTTGGTCTTCCATCCATAGTTTTTAAAAACATCAATAATATTTTTTTGTATTTCAGTTGTAAATTTATGTTGAATTGTACCTTCGATACCTAATTTAAAAGGTTTTGAATGCCAGCCACCTTTATTAGATTTTTTTAAACCTTCTTTGTCTTCATCTCTAAGTTTATAAATATATTGTGATAATTCCTCATTTAGTTCTTTGTAATTTTTTAATTTGTATTTGAATACAGGTTCTGGAAAAAGTTTATAAATTACATTATCAATCATATTTTATTATAATATTTTCAATTTTAATTGAAATTAAATTCTCGCTCCTATTTGCTGTATTACCTTTGATGACATTTCCGTTCCTTTTTCGAGACACTCTTTTGTAGATAATTTGTTTATATATCCATGTAAAAATCCAGCAGCAAAGAGATCACCCGCACCTGTAAGATCAATAATTTTCAGATTTTTTTGTATATCACTTTCAAACACTTCATTTCCATTTACTGCAACTGCACCTTTTTCCCCTCTAGTTACAATCACTAATTTATTAAGTTGTTTTGAAAAGTTTATAACTTCATTAAAATTTTTTGCTTCAATTAATGAGATAATTTCTTGTTCGTTAGCAAAAGTTATATCTAGCTTGTTTTTGACTAAGTTTAAAAAATGGGGTTTGTGTCTGTCCACACAAAATAGATCAGAGAGAGACATAGCTACTTTGTTCGCATTATTAATTGCTTTATCGAATGCTTTTTTGGGCTCTCCCTCATCCCATAAGTAACCTTCTAAAAAAATTATCTCACTTTTTTTAATTGCATTAGAATCAACATCTTTTTCATTAATCTTTCCTGCAGTTCCTAAGAAAGTACACATTGTTCTCTCTGAATCTGGAGTTACTAAAATTAAACATGTTCCAGTTGGTAATTCTTCTTTTTTTTTCGAATAAAAATACTCTACATTTTCTTTTTTTAAACCTTCCTCATATTTACTACCAAATTCATCATCTGAAATTTTACCTATAAAACCCGCTTTATCACCTAATTGAGATATTCCAACTATAGAATTTGCAACTGACCCTCCTGATACAGTTTTTTCAATTTTAAGATTTTTTAATAAATTCTTGAATTCATTTTCATCAAAAAATAATTTCATTGTACTTTTTGTAAGATTGTTTTGATAAATAAAATTGTCATCAACCTTACAAATGACATCTACAATAGCGTTTCCAATTCCTAAAATATTCATATTAAGCTTTTTTGGTAATAACAGGTTTTTTTCTTTTTGGGTAGCAAGTAGTGCATATTTTACAAGTTAAACCATAACAATCTCTTGCCTTACAATATTCTCTACCATAAAAAATTATTTGTAAATGAAGTTTAGACCAAGTTTTTTTGGGAAATATTCGTTTTAAATCCTTCTCAGTTTGAACTACATTTTTTCCGTTAGTTAAACCCCATCTTTGTGCAAGTCTGTGAATATGAGTGTCAACTGCAAATGCTGGATATCCAAAACCCTGGGACATCACTACACTTGCTGTTTTATGGCCAACACCAGGGAGTTTTTCAAGTTCTTCAAAAGTTTTAGGCACATTTCCGTTGTGTTTTTCTAAAACCTGTTTTGACATTAAGTAAATGCTTTTGGCTTTAATTCTAAAAATACCGATTTTCATAATTAATTTTTCAATTTTTTTTCTTCCTAATTTTACAAAGTGCTCTGGTTTAAAATATTTAGGGTATATATTTTTTGTTACATTATTAACATTTACATCTGTACATTGAGCCGACAGAAGTACAGAAATTAATAGTGTAAAAGTATTTTTACTTTTTAAAGGAACTGGTGCTTTAGGATAAATTTTATTTAAAATTTTAATTATAATTTTTGCTTTTTGCTTTTCATTCATTACGAAAAGTTAAGCAAATCTCTCATAGAATATAATCCTGGCTTTTTTTTCATTAACCATTTAGAAGCAGTTAAAGCCCCATCGGAGTAAAGTGCTCTATCAAAAGCCTCGTGGTTTAATGTAATTATTTCTTTTCCGCTTGAAAATTTTACCTCATGCTCTCCAACAATCTCACCTTTTCTAATTGAATTAAAATTAATTTTTTTTCCATAAGGAAAAGATTTTTTATTTAAGAATTTTTTACCAATTAAATTATATAAATTTTTATTTTTTCCATCTGCAATTCCTTTACCTAGCATTAACGCAGTCCCAGACGGATAGTCTTTTTTATGTTTGTGATGCACTTCAAATATTTTACTTAAGTACTCATCATTTAATGATTTTGATGCAATCTCTGTTAAATACATTAATAAATTTACACCTAAACTCATATTACCTGCTTTTAAAATAGGTATTCTTTTTGAATATTTTTTAATTTGATTTTCTTGGCTCCTAGTAAATCCTGTAGTACCAATTACTACTTTCTTTTTAAGTTTTGATGCTATTTTTAGTATTTCAAGCGTGCAATTTGGTACGGTAAAATCAATAATTACATCGGTTTTTTTAAAGGCTTTATCAGAATTTAACTCAGGTTTAACTCCATTAAACTTTCTATTTATTAATCTATTTTCTGTAAGTGTAACTAGTTTAAAGTTTTTATTTTTCTTTGAAGATTTAATTAATTGCTGGCCCATCCTGCCAATGCATCCAGAAATAGCTAAGTTAATTTTTTTCATTAATCGATAAAATAAAGAAGTATCATAAGTAATAAAACAATAATACCCCAAATACTTAAATTTTTAAAAAATAGTCTTTTCGTTAAGTTTGATTTTATGAAGCCTGGTAGAACAAAAATTAATACTAATATTAAAGCTATTGATGGAATTATTTCTTCTAATCCCATATCTTAATTTTTCCAAAAGTCTTTTGCTTTTTGAAAAAATTTTTTAATACTCGGGTTTGACTTGTCGTTTTCTATTTCTCTGAATTGCTCTAGTAGTTCTTTTTGTTTTTTATTTAAATAAACTGGTACTTCTGTTTTTACTTGAACATATAAATCACCAAAATCACCTCTTCTCATAAATGGCATACCTTTACCTTTTAATCTAAATTGTTTACCATTTTGGGTTCCATCAGGAATTTTTATTTTTGCTTTTCCACCATCAATAGTTGGAATTTCAATAGTAGTTCCTAACGCAGCATCTGCTAGAGAAAGTGGAAATTCAAAAAATAAATTTTCATCTGATCTCTTAAATAAATCATGTGATTTAACGTTAATAAATAAATATAAGTCACCTGTTGCTCCACCTCTGCTTCCAGCTTCACCTTTTCCTGCAAGTCTAATTCTTGTTCCGTCATCAACACCTTTAGGAATAGTTACTGAAATTTTCTTAGATGCTTGTTTCTTGCCTTGACCATTACAATCAGTACAAGGGTTTGTAATTTCTTCACCATTTCCATTACATTGAGGACATGTTTGTTGAACAGTAAAGAAACCTTGGTTTGATCTAATTTTACCGTTACCTCCACAATATGAACATCTATCTGGAGAATAGCCTGGTTTAGAACCATTTCCTTTACACGTTCCACACTGTTCCGTTGTTGAAAATTTGATATCTTGTTTTTTTCCACTGTAAGCTTCCTCAAGAGAGATTGATAAATCATATCTTAAGTCTGAACCTCTATTATTTGACCTTCTGCTTCTTGATCTTCCTCCACCACCAAAATCTCCAAAGAAATCTTCAAAAATATCAGAGAAATCTGCTCCACTAAAACCCCCAAAACCTCCACCAGGTCTTCCACCACCATTTTCAAATGCGGCATGTCCAAAGTTATCATAATTTTGTTTTTTTTCTTTGTCTGAAAGTATTCCGTAAGCCTCACTAGCCTCTTTAAATTTTTCTTCAGCTTTAGTGTCTCCTGGATTTTTATCTGGATGATATTTAACTGCTAATTTTCTATATGCAGATTTTAATTCATCAGGACTCGCGCTTTTATTTACGCCTAGGACATCATAATAGTCTCTTTTAGCCATCAAATTACCCCAGACAATTAAATGTCAGTTTAAGCGCTTTTTTCTTTATTTTCGTCTTTTACTTCTTCGAAATCAGCATCAACAACATTTTCGTCTTTTTTACCTGTATCATCTCCACCATCATCTTTTCCAGATTCAGGTTTAGCAGTTTGTTGTGATTTATAGATTGCCTCTCCAAGTTTCATAGAAGCTTGAACTAAAGCTTCAGTTTTTTTCTTGATATCTTCAATATCTTCACCTTTTAAAGCTTCTTTTACAGCAGATGATGCATCTTCAATTGCTTTTTTCTCTGCATCAGAAATTTTAGATCCATGCTCTTTTAAATTTTTTTCAGTAGAATGAATTAAAGTATCAGCTTGATTTCTAACATCAACTGATTCTCTTTTCTTTTTATCAGCTTCTTTATTTGCTTCAGCATCTTTAACCATTTTTTCAATTTCTTCATCACTTAAACCACCAGATGCTTGAATTTGAATTTTTTGCTCTTTACCCGTTCCCTTATCTTTTGCAGAAACATTTACAATACCGTTAGCATCAATATCAAATGTGACTTCTATTTGTGGCACTCCTCTTGGAGCTGGTGCAATACCTACTAGCTCAAAGTTACCTAATAATTTGTTATCTGTTGCCATTTCTCTTTCACCTTGAAGAACCCTAATAGATACAGCTGGCTGATTATCTTCAGCAGTTGAGAAAACTTGGCTTTTTTTAGTTGGTATTGTTGTATTTTTATCAATCAGTTTTGTAGAAACTCCACCAAGTGTTTCGATACCAAGTGATAATGGAGTTACATCTAATAGAAGTACATCCTTAACATCACCTTGTAATACACCAGCTTGAATTGCTGCACCCATAGCAACTACTTCATCTGGGTTTACACTCTTATTAGGATCTTTTCCAAAAAAGTTTTTAACCTCTTCAAGTACTTTTGGCATTCTGGTCATACCACCAACCATAACTACTTCATCTATTTCACTTGCAGTTACTCCAGCATCTTTTAAAGCAGTTTTGCACGGAGGCATTGTTCTAGCAATTAAGTCTTCAACTAAAGCTTCAAGTTTCGCTCTAGTCATCTTTAAATTAATATGTTTTGGACCCGTTTTATCTGCTGTAATAAAAGGTAAATTTATATCTGTTTGTTCAGCAGAGGATAATTCTATTTTTGCTTTTTCAGCAGCTTCTTTTAATCTTTGTAAAGCAAGTTTATCTGACTTAAGATCAATCCCATTATCTTTCTTAAATTCAGAAACTAAATAATCAACAACAGCATTATCAAAATCTTCACCACCTAAAAAAGTATCACCATTAGTTGATTTAACTTCAAATACTCCATCACCTAATTCCAAAATAGATACATCAAATGTTCCACCTCCTAAGTCATATACAGCAATTTTTTTATTTTGTTTTTTGTCCAAACCATATGCAAGTGACGCAGCAGTTGGTTCGTTAATAATTCTTAAAACTTCTAATCCAGCGATTTTTCCTGCATCTTTGGTTGCTTGTCTTTGCGCATCATTAAAATATGCTGGTACTGTAATTACAGCTTTTGTTACAGCTTGACCTAAATATTTTTCTGCTGTTTCTTTCATTTTTTGTAATATGAATGCAGATATTTGAGATGGTGAATATTTTTCACCTTTTGCTTCAATCCAAGCATCACCTTTTTCAGAGTTAACTATTTTAAAAGGTGCAGCCTCTACATCTTTTTTTACAGTTGGATCATCAAAATTTCTTCCAATTAATCTTTTTACAGCAAAAATAGTATTCTCAGGATTTGTAACGGCCTGTCTTTTTGCTGGTTGTCCAATTAATTTTTCGTTTACATCTGTGAACGCTACAACCGAGGGAGTGGTTCTTGCTCCTTCGGCATTTTCTAAAACCTTAGCTTGTGTCCCTTCCATGATCGCAACACATGAATTAGTTGTTCCTAAGTCAATTCCAATTATTTTGCTCATAATATTAATGCTTCTCCTTCGTCATATAGGGTTTAAATGTGAAACTACAAGCTGATCTCATAATTATTTATTTTCTCAATTTTCCTGTTTTTCTTCGGTTTTTTCCTCTTTTTTTGTAACTTTTTTTGATACTCCCACCAATGAGGGTCTAAGCAGCCTATCTTTAATAGTAAAACCTTTTTGAATTTCTTGAATTATTGTTCCTGGTTCTTTTGTATCATCTTCTATTTCCATCATTGCTTGATGAAAGTTTGGATCTAGTTTTTTGTTAAGGCTTTCAATGGGCTTAATATTGTTCTTTTCAAAAATAGATATTAAATCTTTTTTTATAATATCTAGATGTTCTAGAGTCTTCTTTAAAGCTTCTGTTTCTTTTAATTTTTCATCACTTTCTAAAACATGTTTAGACCGATCTAAATTATCGATTAAATTTAAAGCTTCTTTTGCAAAACTGTATCCACCATATTCAAAAGCATCTTCTTTTTCTTTTTCAAATCTTCTTCTCTGATTTTCCATTTCTGCAAAAGTTCTTGCTACTTTGTCTTCCAGTTCAGCAATCTTTTCTTCTGGAGTAGGTTCTTTTATTTCTTCTTTAGGTTCTTGACTAGCTACTTCATTATTTTCTTTGTTTAAACTTTCGTCAGTTTTTTCATTTTCAGTTGTTTGATCCTGATTTAGTTTTGTTGAAGGATTATTTTGGTTTTCTTCTTTTTCCATAGCTTCTTATATGGTAAGCATTTTGATAATTTCTAGATGTCTAAACAAAAAATTAATAAATTGCTCATTGGAACAAATAACAAAGGTAAACTAAGAGAAATCAAGAGTTTATTGCCAAAAAAGATCGAAATTTATTCTACATCTCAATTTAATCTTAAAAGTCCAGTTGAAAATGGCAAAACATTTAAAGAAAATTCATTAATCAAATCTAGATATTTCTCAAAAAAAACAGGATTGTTATGTTTGGCTGATGACTCCGGTTTGGAGATAGATTTTTTAAATAGAAATCCTGGAATTTATTCCGCAAGGTGGGGAGGAAAGTATGGGGATTTTAGTAAAGCTATAAGAAGAGTTTATAGAGAGCTAAACAAGAAAGATAAAAATTGGAAAAATAAAAAAATTAAAGCAAGATTTATTTGTGCTTTATCTATTTCATATTTAAATAAAAAAATTGCTTGTGTTCTAGGAAAAGTTGAGGGTTATATTTCAGATAAACCAAAAGGAAAAAATGGATTTGGCTATGATCCAATTTTTATTCCTTTAAAAAAAAGAAAAACCTTTGGAGAAATCAAGCCATCTCAAAAATATAAGATGGATCATAGGTATCAGGCTTTTAAAAAAATTAGAAAATTTCTATAAGTTTTTGATTTTCAATTTTATAAAAGTTTAGTCTGTGATTAATTTTATTATCTTTAATATCAAATATTCCTATTTTTCCTTTAAATGAATTTTTTCTTTTAAAAATTTTATTTAAATTTTCTATGTTTGAATTAAATGACAAATAATAAACAAGACCAACTAAATCATAACTTAATAACGATAAATGAGTAGGGTCTTCGTTAAATGCGTTGTAATATTTTATTTTATATGCATCAAAATTATCCTTATTTATTGAAGGATAATATAAAGGCTGAATGTCAGTTTCATTTAACAAACTCTCATCAAACCATTGATTAAGTGTTATAAAAAATTTTTTTTTTGGTAAAACATCTGTATATAAAAGTGAAGTTGTTACACTTTTTAAACTTTCTTCAAAATCTGCAATTACAACAGCTTCAAAGTTTAAACCACCTAAAGTATATTTTTTTTCCAATGTTTTTATTTTTTTTTCTTTATTTGGATCATTAGAATTTTTAATTCTTGTAATTTCATCATCTAAATTTTGTTTTCTTATTTTATAATTAGTAATCTCTTCAATTTGTTTTGTAAGTTTTGTCGGCTCTATATTATATTCATAATCTTTATAGATTTTTATTTTTGAATTTTTCATTCCTCTTTTGACTTCAAATTCGTAATCTTGTATTGGAGTCAAAAAAATTGTTCTTTGAATTTTATTAGTTTCTAAAAATTTTTTAATGGTATTAAATTGTGATGTAGAATTTATTCCTGCTGAGATAACATTTTTTGGAAGATCTAAAGTTTTGTTAGTTAATGATAAAAATGTTAAATTTTTCATTTCATCTAAATAAGTTAAACTCTCATAAAATACTGGACCAATAACAATTTTTATTCCCATTTCACTCAATTCGAATGCAGATTTTAAAGTTTGGTTAGCTTTCGTAGCAGTATCTTTTGGATAAATTTCAATTAAATTATTATCAATATCTTTAATAGCTAAACTAACTGCTTTAATAATTGATTCTCCAATTTCTTTATTAGCTCCTGTCATTGGCACTAATAATCCAATTTTTATTTTTTCATTGGCACTAGCTGTATGAAAAAATAGTAAATAGAAACTGAAAAAAATAAAAATAATAGATTTAATCATTTTAATGTTATTATAATATTTTTTGAGCTGAATTATGATCATAAAGTCACAAATCGAATTAAAAGAACCTGAAAATGGTCTTTATTTAGTATCAACCCCTTTGGGCAATTTGAAAGATATAACTTTAAGGGCAATAGAAGTCTTAAAAGGATCTGATTTTATTTTATGTGAAGATACTCGAGTTTCAAAAAATTTAATGGATAAATATGAAATTAAAACAAAATTAATTTCAAATCATAAATTTAATGAAAAAAAAAATTTAAGTAAAATTATCGAATATTTGAAATCAGGAAAAGTAATTTCATTAATATCTGATGCAGGTACTCCAAGTATTTCTGATCCAGGTGCAATATTAGTTCGGGAGTGTAATTACAATGGTATAAAAATTTTTCCTATACCTGGACCTTCAGCTGTTTTAGCAGCTGTATCAATAAGTGGATTTTCAGACAAATTTTTATTTTATGGTTTTTTTCCAGAGAAAAAAAAGTTTTTAATAAGTGAGCTAGAAAGACTATCAAATTTTGAAAATACCTTAGTCTTTTTTGTTTCTCCAAAAAAAATTAATAAAATTATACCTGAAATAAAAAAAAAATTTACTGGTAGAAAAATACTTTTATGTAGAGAAATAACAAAATTTTATGAAGAATATATTAGAAAAGAAGTGGATGATTTAGATTTATTTGAAAAAGAACCAAAAGGTGAGTTAACTATTGTAATATCTGAAAAATTAGGAATAAAAAATAATTCTGAAAAATTAAATGAATCAGATAAGAATATAATAAAACAAATGATTAAAAAATTTTCAATCAAAGAAATAACTAATTTAATTGGAAAAAATAAAAAAATATCAAAAAAAGAAATTTATAATTATTGCTTAAAATTAAAAAATGAAAAATAAATTATCAATAATTTTTTTAATTGGAATTATATTATCTAGTTGTGCTGGCGTTGGATCAAAAGGTTTGGTTGGAACTGGAGTTTCCGTTGCATTCGATCCAAGAACAGTAGGAACTCAGATAGATGACTCGATAATGCAAAAAACTATTTCAACAAAAATTATAGCTTATAACAAAAAATATTTTCTAAATGTTAAAACCAAAGTTTTAGATGGAAGAATTTTTATAACTGGTAAAGTTGATAAACCTGAGGAAAAGTTACAAATAACTAAATTAGCTTGGGAAACAAAAGGTACTAGATCGGTTAGAAATGATATAAAAATAAAAGAAAAATTTAATTTCAAGCAATCTGCAAAAGATATTCTTATTACTTCACAGTTGAGAACAGCATTAATTGTAAATAAAAATATAAAAGCAACTAACTATCAAATTGATACTCATAAGAAAAAAATCTATGTTTATGGAATAGCTTTAACTTCTGAGGAAAAAGACTTAGTTATAAGTGAAGCAAAAGAAATTCTTGATGTTGAAGATGTAATAGCAAGTATATTATTAGTTGAAGATTTGAGAATTCAAAGAGAATAATTATTTTTTATAGTCAATTACATCAGCGGAGTATGCTGCAATAGATGCAAGATTAAGAATTTCTGATGTTGATGATCTAAGTGGAGCAATCTCAATTGGCAAACCTACTCCAATTAATAGAGGACCTATAACTTTTGTATCTCCCATAGTTTTCATTAATTTATATGAGATCGCAGCACTATGTTGACCTGGCATTATTAAAATATTTGCTTGACCTACAATTTTTGCGAAAGGGTAAAGTTCTTTATATTCAGAATTAAGAGCTACATCTGGTTGCATGTCTCCATCAAATTCAAAATCAACTTTTTTTTCTTTTAAAATTTCAACTGCGTTTCTGATGTGTTTTGTTCGACTAGTAAGAGGTTGACCAAAAGTAGAATGAGAAACAAATGCAACTTTTGGATTAAATCCAAAAAGCCTTACCACTCTTGCTGTTGATATAGCTATTTCAGCCATTTGTTCAGAAGTTGGATATTCGTGTACACTTGTGTCTCCAATAAAAATAGTTTTACCTTTATTAACTATCATATTGAGTCCAAACATTATTTCTCCTTTTCTAACATCGACAACTTGTTTAATTTTTTCAAGCGAAGCTCCAAAACGTCTAGTATTTCCAGTCACTGCTCCATCAGCATCTCCACAAGCAACCATACTTGTAGCCCAGGCCACCCTATCGTTTCTAATCATTCTGTCACAATCTCGCTCTAATAATCCTTGTTCTCTTTGCAATTTTTCAAATAAATGTCTTACATATCTTTTTCTTTTTTCATCATCTTTAGAATTAACAATTTCAATGTCGAAATTATCGTTATAGCCAATACTTTTTATTTGTTCCTTAATTTTACTTTCTTTACCAACTAGAATTGGGATCCCTAATTTAGAGTTTTTAAATGCTATTGCTGCTTTCAAAGTATTTTCATCTTCACCATCAGCAAAAACAATTCTTTTCTGTTTTTTTTTAATAAATGAATTTATACCTTGCATTATAGTCACTGTTGGATCTAGTCTTTGTCTAAGTTCATCTTTATATAAATCAAAATCTTGAATGTTTTTTCTTGCAACGCCGCTTTCCATCGCAGCTTTTGCAACGGCTGCTGGTATTACACTAATTAATCTTGGATCAAATGTAGATGGAATAATATAATCTTTTCCATAAGAGGGCCTATCACCACCCATAGCGGCAGCAACCTCATCTGGAACTTCTTCTCTCGCTAACTTAGCTATCGCATTAGCTGCAGCAACTTTCATTTCTTCATTTATTGTTTTAGATCTAACATCTAAAGCTCCTCTAAAAATATAAGGAAATCCAATTAAATTATTTACTTGATTAGGGTAATCCGATCTTCCAGTTGCAATAATTGCATCAGCTCTAATCTCATTAATTTCTTCAGGCGTAATTTCTGGATCAGGGTTTGCGCAAGCAAATATAATAGGATTTTTTGCCATTGACTTAACCATTTCTTTTTTCAATACACCTTTTGCAGATAATCCTAGAAAAACATCTGCCCCCTTTATAGCATCTCCAAGAGTTCTATGTTTAGTTTTAACTGCATATCTAGATTTCCATTGATCAATTCCTTTACCTCTACCTTCGTAAATCACACCTTTTCTATCTAACATTATTATATTTTCCGATTTTACCCCTGAGTTTTTAAATAATTCAGTACAGGCTTGTGCAGAAGCTCCAGCACCATTGACTACAATTTTAATTTTTTTTATTGATTTACCACAAATATCTAGTGCATTTATTAATGCTGCGGTTGTTATAATTGCAGTTCCGTGTTGATCATCATGGAAAACTGGAATTTCTAAAATTTCTTTTAATTTTTGCTCTATTATAAAGCAATCTGGGGCCGCTATGTCTTCTAAATTTATTCCCCCAAAACTAGGTGCAATATTTTTTATTGAATTAATTATTTCATTAGAATCTTTACAATCAATTTCTAAATCAATTGAATTGATATCTGCAAATCTTTTAAATAATACTGCTTTACCTTCCATAACAGGTTTTGATGCAAGTGCACCCAAATTACCCATACCCAATATTGCTGAACCATTACTAATTACAGCAACCAGGTTTCCTTTACTTGTGTAATCATATGCTGCTTCTGGGTTTTCGCTTATCTTTTTAACTGGAGCAGCAACTCCTGGAGAATATGCTAAAGCGAGATCTCGCTTAGTTGTCATATTTTTAGAGGAAATAATCTCAATCTTGCCAGGTTTTTTATCTTTGTGAAAATCCAAAGCTTCTTTGTCTGTGTAATGATCAATTTTTGTTTTTTTCATTTTTAAAATTTCTTAAATTTAATTCTATTTGTACTCTTTCTAAAAATTTTTATTAATTGTAATATTTCATCAATTAATTCTTATAATAAGTGTACAATAGGGTTAAAATAAGACTAATATGATTTATGAACTTATTTAAGTCAACAGGCACATTTAGTTTTTTTACTATAATAAGTAGGTTGCTTGGTTATTTAAGAGATATTTTAATAGCAATATTTCTTGGCACAGGAATGTTAGCCGATGCTTTTTTTGTAGCATTTAGAATTCCAAATACTTTTAGAAGATTATTTGCCGAAGGAACTTTTAATGCAGCATTTGTTCCTAGTTATTCATCAGAAATAATTAAAGGAAAAAAAAAATCAAATATATTTGCAAACGAAATTTTTAATTTTCTCTTTTTAGGTTTGTTATTTTTAACAATAATTATTGAAATTTTTATGCCTGTATTTGTTTCAATTATTGCTCCAGGATTTGTTGGTGATTTAGAAAAAATGGAAGTAGCAATAAATTTAACAAGAATTACTTTTCCTTTTTTATTATTTATTTGTTTAGCATCATTTTTTTCTGCAATTCTAAATTCACATAACAAGTTTGCAGCCGCAGCTGCGGCTCCAATAATTTTAAATATTGTTTTAATTTTAATATTAATTTTCTCTAAATATTTGAACGATTACTTAGTTTATTATTTATCTTATGGTGTTTCTTTAGCTGGTTTTTTGCAATTAATATTTTTATACAAATACGTTTTAAAATATTACTCACCTAAATTTAATTTCAAATTAAAGGCAAGTAACAAAGTTAAATTTTTTTTTAAAAAACTATTACCAAGTGTATTTTCCTCAGGGGTTACTCAAATTAATATTTTAATTGGAACAATAATTGCGTCATTTCAAGCAAGTGCAGTTTCTTATTTATATTATGCAGATAGAATTTATCAAATTAATCTAGCTATAGCTGGTATTGCGATTGGTGTTGTTATCCTTCCACAGCTTTCGAAACACATACAATCTAGAAAAAAAAATAAGATTTTACTCATACAAAATAAAGCTCTTGAATTAAGTTTATTTTTAAGTCTTCCAGCAACTATCGCTTTAATAATTGGAGCAGAGCAAATTATTTCAGCTTTATTTGGTTATGGGTCTTTTAATGAAAATTCGGTAAGCAATTCAAGCTTAGCTTTATATTATTTTGCACTAGGTTTGCCCGCCTTTGCTTTAATAAAAGTTTTTTCAAGTTTTTTCTTTGCTAATCATGATACTAAGACTCCATTTTACATTTCTTTAATATCTGTAATACTTAATATTTTCATTAGTGTTTATTATTTTAGTGAAATTGGTTTTATAATTATTCCAATATCAACATCTATTTCATCTTGGTTTAATTCAATATTATTATTTTTATTCTTAAAAAATCGACAATTATTTTATTTTAATCATATATTTTTTATTAAATTTATTAAAATAATTTTTGCATCAATTATGATGGGTTTATTTTTTAACTTTTTATTAAACTTTTTTCAATACGAGTTAGAATTTGATCAATCAATTAAATCTTTATATTTAGTTTTATCCGTTATATTAGGACTATTGTTCTATTTAATAGTATGTTATTTCATCAAAGCTTTTCAAATGAATGATATTAAATTAAAGTATTGATTTTATGGGTAAAAAAATATTTTCTGGAGTTCAGCCTACAGGCAATCTTCATTTAGGAAATTATTTAGGAGCTATAAAAAATTTTGTAGACCTAAATAACGATAACGATAATGAATGTATATTTTGTGTAGTTGATTTACATGCCATCACAGTCAAGCAAGATCCTAAAGAATTAAAAAATAATATCAGAGAAACAGTTGCAACTTTTATAGCAAGTGGAATAGATCCGAAAAAAAGTATAATTTTTAATCAATCTGGGGTGGCGGCTCATGCTGAGGGAGCATGGATATTAAGCTGTATCGCGAGAATGGGATGGTTAAATAGAATGACTCAATTTAAGGAGAAAGCTGGTAACGATAAAGAGAAAGCTAGTATTGGATTATATTCTTATCCAGTTTTAATGGCGTCCGATATTCTTTTGTATGATGCTACTCATGTCCCTGTAGGCGATGATCAAAAGCAACACTTAGAATTATGTAGAGATATAGCTCAAAAGTTTAATAATGATTTTGAAGTAGAAAATTTTCTTCAAGTTCCAGAACCATTGATACAAAAAGAGTTTTCAAGGATAATGAGTTTAAAAGATGGTTCAAAAAAAATGAGTAAATCAGAATTATCAGATTTGAGTAGAATAAACTTAACAGATAATAAAGATCAAATAATAAATAAAATCAAAAAAGCAAAAACTGATCCTTTACCAATGCCAAAAGATTTAAAGGAACTTGATAAAAGATTAGAAGCAAAGAATCTTTTAGGAATTTATTCCAGCTTGACTAGTTCTAAATTACAAAATTCAGTAACAAATTTTGCAGGTAAAAATTTTTCAGAATTTAAAGAAAAATTATCAGAAGAGCTTGTAAATAAAATTGAACCTATTTCTAATGAAATAAAAAAACTTTTAGGAGATGAACATTATTTAGATGAAATTCTTCTAGATGGAGTTGAAAAAGCTAATTTGATTGCGTCAAAAAAGATTAAAAGAATTAAAGAAATAGTGGGTTTTTAAAAAAAATATATTATCAAGTTTTAATTCATAAAATTTTAACTATATATAATTTATGTTCGTTCAAACAGAAGTAACACCAAATCCAAATTCTTTAAAATTTCTTCCTGGTAAGAAAGTTTCAAATAGTGGTCCTTATGAAATTATAAATAAAGATGATTTTAAAAATGAATTAGTAAGAAATATATTGTCAATAAATGGTGTTGAGAGTATTTTTTTAGGACAAGATTTTATTTCAGTAAATAAGAACGAGAATTTTAAATGGGAAGAAATAAAACATATTGTAATTTCTTTTATTAACGATTTTTATGCAGATGGTAAAGAATTTGTAATTGACGATAATATTAAAAATAAAGATTCAAATTTAAATGAAATTGAGGAAAAAATAGTAAAAATTTTAGAACAAAAAATTAGACCTGCTGTTGCTAGAGATGGAGGAGATATAAAATTTAAGGAATTTAAAGATGGAGTTGTAAAAGTTCAATTGCAAGGAAGTTGCTCGGGCTGTCCTAGTTCAACAATGACTTTAAAACAAGGTGTTCAAAATCTGTTATGCCATTATTTGCCTGAGGTAAAAGAGGTAATTGCAATACAATGATAATTTATGAAAAAATTTAAACAATTTGATTTTTTAAGAAATAAAAGCACTATTATAATCTCAAGATTTTTCTTAAGTTCTTTTATTGTAATTTCTTTTTTTTATGTGGCACCAATAATTATTAATTTTACCGATAAAAATTTTAATAATAAAGAATTTACTAATAACTCAAAAAATATTTTAAATAATAAATTAAATAAAGACGAGGTACTGGAGGAAGACTCATTTATCGAAACTGATGAAAGAGATTTATTGTATGATATTTTAGAGGATAACAATTCAGAAATAAACTTAGTTAGATATACAACATCTGAAATCGATTCTCTGTTTAAAGAGGTAAATTATAATTTAAAAGATGTTAGAGATACAAAATTAGTAAAACCAGTAGATATTGGTCTTTTACCAAATGAAATTAAAAATATTGGAAGTACTAAAAAAAGAAAAAATATGTTTATAAAAATTGTTCTTCCTTTAATTGTGAAAGAAAACAGCAAAATTAGAGTAGATAGAAAAAGATTATTCACTATTCTTAACAAAAATAGCAATACGGATATTGAGAAGAAATGGTTAGAAAAAAAATATAAGCAATATGGTGTGAGACAGAACGATTTATCTACATTGAAAATAAGAATGGATGAAATTCCAGTTTCTCTAGCTATTGCACAAGCAGCTAAAGAGACAGGTTGGGGCACTTCAAGATTTGCGTTAAAAGGAAATGCTTTATTTGGTCAATGGACATGGTCTGGTGAAGGCTTAAAACCTAAAAACGCTGAAAAGGGCAAAGATCACAAAGTTATGAAATTCCATAGCTTGCAGCTATCAGTAAGAGCATACTTAAGAAATCTAAATACACATTCCTCTTATAAAAATTTAAGAAGCGCAAGAACAAAGCTTAGAAATCAAAATAAAGAATTAGACAGCATAATCTTAGCTAAACATTTAGATAAATATGCTGAAACTGGAAACCAATATATTGAGGTTTTACAGAAAATTATTGAACAAAATAATTTGAAAGATTTTGATGAAGCAAGATTATTGCCATCGAGCAAGGATTTAGAAAGTCTAATTTAATTTTCTTTTATAGGAAATTGTACTCCAAACCATCTCCATTTCCCATTATCATTGAGTGAGCAATTTATTCTTCCTCTTCTTGGTTTGAATGGTTCTTTGAATTCAATTGTTAAAGTATAATTTAAAAAATTTATTTTTGATTTTCTCCAAATATCACCTTCGTTAGAATAACAATTAATATTATTTAAATTTTTTTGTTCTTTAAAAAATTCTACTTTAAACTCAGGTGGATTTGTATTTTCAAGTAGTAGTTTTTCCTCAGGATGAATTTTTTTATATTCTAATGGAAAATAACTGATGATTGATTTAAATCTTTTTAATTCACCATATTTTTCATTAATAGGAAATCTTGGAAGTTCAAATTTATCTTTATTTAAATCAATAACTCCAGAGTGTTGACCAAATGCATATCTAAAATTTTTTGATATATAGTCTTTCATAAATTTAGAGTACTCACCAAATGGGTAAGAGAATAGATCAGGTACATAACCAAGTTCTTTCAAAAAAATTTTATTTGCTGTTTCAATATCAAAAATAAATTCTTCATTACTTACATCGATAAGATATTCATGAGTATGAGAATGATGTCCTATGTAGGCTAAATCATTACTTTCAACTTCTTTAATTTGTTCCCAAGTCATATAACCTCTCTTTCCTACCGGTTCAGTTGAAACAAATAAAATAAATGGAATTTTATTTTTTTTTAGATAGGGCCATGCCTCACTATAAAAAGACTCAAAAGCATCATCAATAGTTATAAGAATTTCTTTTTTTGATTTTGGTAAGTTAAATTTTTCTTTAAAATCATTTGGATTATTAAAGTTAAAATTTGAGTTTTTAATAATTTCTATGTGTTTCTTAAATACATCCATTTTGATGTTTGTCGAAGGATATTTATTTTCGTTAAATCGATGGTACATTATTGATAGTATCCCCTCATCATTAGAATAGTATTTGATATTATTTTCATCTGATTTAGAACTGAGATTAGAAAATAAAATAATTATGAATAAACTAATAATTGATGTAGCTGGTGAAAAAATTTTTTTAATGATCATTACTAGTAATGATATTTATAATATTACTAAAGAGAATACTAAAATTAATTTTGAAAAATTAACTTCAATTATAAATGATTTCTTAAATTTGCATAAATTAAAATTAAAAGATATTAATAAAATCTATTTAAATAGGGGTCCGGGAAGCTTTGCAGGAATAAGAAATTCTTTATCAATAGTTAAAGCATTTAATTTAACTAATAATATTGATTATTATTGTTATAGTATTGAAGATTTTGAAGGTGAAAAAGATATAAAATATGAAAATATCCCTGATTTGTGTGAAAAATTTAAAATTGAAAAAAATTTGATTAATCCTATTTATTAAGGTTAAAATTAAAATATGTCACAAACTATCGAAGAAAAATGTTTGGCAAAAGGTGTAAAGCTTACAGATCAAAGAAAGATAATTGCTGAGGTAATATCTAAGTCTAAAGAAGCTTATGGGGAGTCAGACCATCCAGATGTTGATGAGTTATATAATAGAGTTTCAAAAATTGATCCTAAAATTAGTATTGCTACAGTTTATAGAACGGTTAAACTTTTTGAAGAAGCAGGTATCTTGACTAAACATGATTTTAAAGGTGGTAAAGCTAGATATGAATCGATGATAGAAAGTCATCACGATCATCTTATAGATGTCAAAACCGGAGAAATAATAGAATTTGTTGATGAAGAAATTGAAAAACTTCAAAAAAAAGTTGCAGAAAAATATGGTTATACTTTGGTTGACCATAAATTAGAATTATATGGGGTTAAGAAAAAATCTCAATAATCATGAATCAAAAAATTTTTATTAAAACTTTTGGATGCCAAATGAACGAGTATGACACTAATAGAATTTTTGATTCAGTTAAAAAAATTGGTTATGAAAAAACAGAAAAATATGAAGAAGCAAATTGTTATCTATTAAATACATGCCATATTAGAGATAAAGCAAAAGAAAAAGTTTACTCTGAGATAGGTAGGGTAAAAAAAATTTTTAGATTTAAAAAAAAACCATTAGTAATTATAGCAGGTTGCGTTGCGCAGGCTGAAAATCAGGAAATGCTTAAAAGAGAGCCTTATATTGATTTAGTAATTGGTCCTCAAGCTTATCATAAAATTAATGATACAATTTTAAATTATACTGAAAAAAAGAAAAAGATTGAGGAAACAGAGTTTGATGCAGTTTCTAAATTTAAATTTTTGAGTAAAATAAAAAATGAGGCTGGAAAAGTTTCATCTTTCTTAACCATTCAAGAAGGATGTGATAAATTTTGTCATTTTTGTGTAGTCCCATACACAAGAGGACCAGAATATTCTCGACCATTTAAACAAATTTTAGATGAAGCAAAATATTTAGCCGATAACGGTGCAAAAGAAATAGTTTTACTTGGTCAAAATGTGAATGCTTATCATAATGAAGGATATAAATTATCAGATTTGATTTCAAATATTGAAAAATTGACTGAAATTAAAAGGGTAAGATATACAACATCTCACCCAAAAGATATGACAGAAGATTTAATTGAAGTGTATAAATCTTCTGAAAAGTTAATGCCACTTGTACATTTACCTGTTCAAAGTGGATCCAATAAAATTTTAAAGTCAATGAATAGAAAACATACTATTGAGGAATATTTAACTACTTTTCATAAATTAAAAGAAATTAATCAAAAGATAGAATTTTCAAGTGATTTTATAATAGGTTATCCCGGTGAAAAAGATCAAGATTTTAAAGATACTTTTAACTTAATTGAAAGGGTTAAATTTATTAACTCTTATTCTTTTATTTTTAGTCCGAGACCTGGAACAGTGGCTGAAAATTTAGACTTAATTGAAAAAAAAATCTCTATTGAAAGACTAGAAAAAATTCAAAATATTTTATTTGAAAATCAAATCCAAATGAATAAATCATTTGAGCATAAAGTTGTTGATGTTTTAGTTGAAAATCTAACTGATGATAAAAGTAAAGCTTTTGGTAGATCTGAATATATGACATCTGTAATTTTTAATGGTAAAAAGAGTGATATTGGAAAAATAGTGCAAGTGAGAATTAAAGACAGTAACAGAAATTCTTTATTTGGTGAAATAATAACTAATTCAGATAAGAAGGTTGCTTAGAATTTGAGCGGGATAATTAAAAAAAATATCGAGCAGTCTTTAAAATTTGTTTACTCAGATAATAATTCTTTAAGTGTAATATTTCATGATAATAACTTATTAATGGGTGTTGTTGGAGAATTTAATAAAAATTTACAAGAATTAGAAAAAATTACAAATTGTAGTTTATATTCAAGAGGAAATTCAATTTTAATTAAATCAACACCTGAAACAAATGAAAAAATTAAAAATGCTATTCAATTTTTAGCTAATCAATTTATTAATAATGGAAGTATTGAAAATAAAGATATACTTTCATCAGTAGATAAGTTTATGATTAAAGAAAAAGTAAAAAATAATAATATTACAGATATTATTAAAACTCCGAAAAAATCTATAATTCCTAGATCTGAAAAACAAAAAAATTATGTGAGAGCTTTAAGGGAGAGTAATATTATAATTTCAGCAGGACCAGCAGGAACAGGAAAAACTTTTTTAGCGGTAGCAGTTGGTTTAACTATGTTGTTAGAAAAAAAAATTGAGAGAATAATTCTTTCCAGACCTGCAGTAGAAGCAGGTGAACGATTGGGATTTTTACCTGGTGATATGAAGGAAAAAGTAGATCCTTATCTTAGACCTTTATACGATTCCTTATATGACCTTTTTGATTTTGAAAAAATACAGAGAATGATTGAGATTGGAGATATAGAGATCGCACCATTAGCATTTATGAGAGGTAGAACTCTTAAAAATTCTTTTGCAATATTAGACGAGGCACAAAATGCTACAGATACTCAAATTAAAATGTTCTTAACCCGTATCGGAGAAAATTCAAAAATAGTTGTAAATGGAGATCCATCTCAAATTGATTTACCAAATAAAGGCATGTCAGGATTAGTTCGATCAAAACAGTTGCTTGGACATTTAAAAGAAATATCTATAGTTGATTTTGATCATTCAGATGTAGTTAGACATCCACTTGTTTCTAAAATAGTTAAAGCATACTCAAAAAATGATTAGTGTTAACGTCTTCTCCGAGGAGAAGGCCTGGTCAAAAAAGCTTAAAAATAAAGATATTTTTTTTAAAAAAATATGTAAAGCTTTTCCAAAAAAATATAAATTTTTGAATAAAAAAGTAACCTTTACTGTATTACTTTCAAACAATAAGAATATAAAAAAATTGAATAAAGTTTTCAGAAAGAAAAATAAATCTACTGACATTTTATCTTTTCCATTAGATGAAAAAATAAAGATTTCAAAAAATACCTACCTTGGAGATATTATTATAAGCTATAATTATTTAGATAAACCTAGATCTCAAAACTTAAAATTATTTAAAGAAAAAGTTATTAAAATATTCATTCATGGATTTCTTCATCTTTTAGGTTTTAATCATATAAAAAAAAATGACTATTCTAAAATGTTAAGAGTAGAAAATCTTTTATTTAAATCTGTAAAATCAAAAATAAATTAAATTGAAAAGTAAATTTTATATTGAATTAATTTTTTTAATTTTTTTAGGAGTGCTTACTTCTTTAAGCTTACCTCCTTTTAATTATGTTTTAATAAATTTTTTTACATTGAGTTTTTTTTATATTTTTTTAATAAAAAAATCCGAAACTAATAAAAATAAAAAAATATTTTTTCTTTATGGCTGGTTATTTGGATTTGGTTATTTTGTAAGTAATCTATATTGGATTTCAATATCATTAACTTTTGATGACAGTTTTAATTTTTTAATACCTATAACAATTATTTTAATTCCAGGATTTTTAGGTCTATTTTATGCTTTATTTGCATATTTGTTTATAATCTTAAAACCAAAGAAAAATTTAAGTGCTTTTTTTCTTTTTTCATTAATTTTTGGAATAATTGAATTTATTAGGGGGACTATATTAACTGGTTTCCCTTGGAATTTAATAGCATATAGTTTTTCAGGTTATATCGAAATTTTAAGTATTACATCTGTAATTGGTACTTATAGTTTTAATCTTTTTTGTATTTCATTATTTACAAGTCCATCAATATTTATTTTGAAAGAAAAAAGAAAAGATATTATTGTTTGTATTGCTTTATTAATAACGACATTGTCATTTTTTGTTTATGGTTCTCAGAATATAGATAAGTTTTATAAAGCTAAAATAAACCAGCATGATTACAAGATTAGAATTTTAGGTTCTAATATTAGTATAGAAAGATTTTTGTTTGATATAGATCCTGTTTCAACAATAAATGAGTTGATTGAAGCTAGCAATTTACCAAAAAATGAAAAAGTAATTTTGATTTGGCCCGAAGGTATTCTGCCAGGTCTTTACCAAGATACATTGATTGAATTTGATTGGTTATTTAATGATAAATTAAATGAAAATCATCTATTGGTACTTGGCATAAATAAGAAAATTACTGAAAATGAAATAACAAAATATTTTAATTCACTATCTATATATGATCATCAGTTAAATTTAATTAATTCTTATAATAAAATAAACCTTGTTCCTTTTGGAGAATTTTTACCAATGGAGAAGGTACTTAGAGGTTTGGGTTTGAATACAATAACCAATAGTTATCAATCATATACATCGGGTAATCAGAGAAAAATATTAGATATTAAAACAAATGATTTTTCTGTCAGAATCTTACCCCTTATCTGTTATGAAATAATTTATTCAGGCAAATTATTTCAAAATAATGATTTTGATTTTATTTTTAATATTTCTGAAGATGGTTGGTTTGGAAATTCAATTGGTCCATCCCAGCATTTTGCTCACAATATATTTAGAGCTATTGAAAATGGAAAGTATATTTTACGATCAACAAATAATGGGATTACCGCAATAATTAATCCGATTGGAGTTGTGGAAAAACAACTTAATTTAAACGAAAATGGTTATATTGATTTTACTGAATCTAGAGTAGTTAACTCAACATTATTTTCTCAATATGGAAATAAAATTTTTGGATTTATAATTTTATTGTATATTTTTTTAATATTTTCATTTAAGAAACTTAGAAATGAGTAATTTAAAGAATTATCTTTTTACTAGCGAGTCAGTTTCTGAAGGACATCCTGATAAAGTATCTGATAGAATTTCAGATATGGTCGTAGATAGTTTTATTTCTGGAGATCCTTATTCTAGGGTTGCCTGCGAAACATTAACTACAACAAATAAAGTTGTTTTAGCTGGTGAAGTCAGGGGACCTGAAATTAAACAAGATGAATTAATTGAAAGAGTAAGAAATTGTATAAAAGATATTGGTTATGACCAAGAAGGATTTACTTGGAAAGAGGCTACAAAAATTGAAAGTCACTTACATTCTCAATCAGCTGATATTGCTATGGGTGTAGACTCATCAGGTAATAAGGATGAAGGAGCTGGAGATCAAGGTATTATGTTTGGATATGCTTGTAATGAAACAGATGTTTTAATGCCAGCACCAATTCATTATTCTCATAAAATTTTAAGATTAATGGCGGAAGATAGAAAATCAGGGAAATTAGAACACATAGAACCAGACTCAAAAAGCCAAGTAACATTTGAGTATATTGATGGAAAACCATCAAAAGTAAAATCTGTAGTTATTTCATCACAACATTCAGCTGATGTTAATCAAGCTCAAGTTAGAGATTTGTTAAGACCTTATATGTTAAAATCTATACCTGAGAAATTTCTGGATGGCTTTAATGAAGAAGAATTTTATGTAAATCCAACTGGCAATTTTGTAATTGGTGGTCCTGATGGAGACTGTGGTTTAACAGGTAGAAAAATAATAGTAGATACATATGGTGGAGCTGCACCTCATGGTGGAGGTGCTTTCTCTGGAAAAGACCCAACAAAAGTTGATAGATCAGCAGCTTATGCAGCAAGATATATTGCTAAAAACGTTGTAGCTTCAAAGATTTCAGAAAAATGTTTAATTCAATTAGCTTATGCTATTGGGGTATCAAAACCTTTATCTATTTATATTGATTTGTTTGATAATGATTTAGAAAAAAATAAATTTGTTGTAGAAAAAATTGAAAAAAATTTTGATTTAAGCCCCAGAGGCATTAGAGAAATGTTAAATTTAAATAAACCTATATATGAAAAAACAGCTGCCTATGGTCATTTTGGTAGAGCACCTGAAGAAAATGGTTCATTTTCATGGGAAAAAACAAATAAAACTGACGTTTTTTCTAAATAGTTTCTGTTGAATTAAAAAAAAACTTTACTATATTGCCTTTACATTATTGAATTTTACAAAATGGGCTTTAGCCCATTTTTTTTTGGAGCAAACAAAATTATGTTAAATAAAAGAGCAGATAAACTTGAATTATTAAGAATTGCTGAGGCTGTGGCTTTAGAAAAATCTATTGATAAAGAACTGATTATAAGTTCAATGGAAACAGGTATTGCTAAAGCTGCTAAATCAAAATTTGGCCAAGATAACGAAATTAAAGTTTTGATTGATAGAGAAAATGGAAATATAGAAATTTTTAGAAAATTAATAATTGCCGACAATCCTGAAAACTCAAATACGGAAATTAAATTAGAAGATGCAATTAATTTAAACGAAGTAAATAAAGATAAAGGAGTTGGAGATGAAGTTTTGCAACCTTTGCCATCATTTGATTTCGGAAGAATAGCGGCCCAGACTGCGAAACAAGTAATTAATTTTAATGTTAGAGAGGCAGAAAGAGAAAGACAATTTAATGATTTTATTGATAAAAAAAATACAATTTTAAGCGGCATAGTTAAAAGATTAGAATTTGGAAATGTGATTGTTGATCTTGGGCGAACCGAGGCAATTATTCAGAAAAATGAAATGATTCCTAGAGAAAATATCAAAGCTGGGGATAGAATTAAAGCTTATTGCAACGATGTTAGAAGAGAACCAAGAGGACAACAAATTTTTTTATCAAGGGCACATCCAAAATTTATGGAAAAACTTTTTTTTCAAGAAGTACCAGAAATTTACGATGGTTTAATTGAGATTAAATCTTCATCAAGAGATCCAGGTAGTAGAGCAAAAATTTGTGTTAAAGCAGTTGATACTTCACTTGATCCAGTTGGAGCTTGCGTAGGTATGAGAGGTTCTAGAGTTCAAGCTGTTGTTAATGAATTACAAGGTGAAAAAATTGATATTGTTAATTGGTCTGAAGATCCTGCAATTTTAGTTGCAAACGCTTTATCACCAGCTGAGGTTCAAAGAGTTAATGTCGACTTAGAAAGAAAAAAATTAGATGTAATTCTGACTGAAGAAAATTTAAGTAAAGCGATTGGTCGTAGAGGTCAAAATGTTAGACTTGCAACAAAGTTATTAAATTATGAAATTAACATAATGACAGATCAAGAAGATTCAGAAAGAAGACAGTCCGAGTTTAAAGAAAAAACTGAAAACTTTGTCAAAAATTTAGAATTAGATGAAACATTAGGACAACTGCTAGTAGCCGAAGGGTTTTCAACGATAGATGATATTAAAGACACAACTGTAGAAAGTTTGATAAAAATTGAGGGGATTGAAGAAGATACAGCAAAAGCTCTTGTTGAAAGAGCAAAAGAATTCTACCAAAAAGATCAAGAGGATATTTCAGAAAGAATAAAGGAATTAGGACTTCAAGATGCTTTAATAAATTTAGGAGGATTAACTCCTGGAATGTTAGTTACGCTAGGTGAACAAAGAATTTTGACTCTAGAGGATTTTGCTGATTTAGCATCAGATGAATTAACTGGGGGATATGATATTATAAAGGGTGAAAGAGTAAAAATTCAAGGTTATTTAGAAGATTTTGCTTTATCTAAAGAAGAAGCTGATGAATTAATTATGTCAGCAAGAAATATTGTCTATGAAAATTGAGTGATGAGTTATGGAGAAAAAAACAAAATTAACAATATCTGGCTCTTTCAAAAGATCGATAAAAAATATCGAGATAGCTAAAACTCAAGGAAAAAATTCTGTAAAAATTGAGAAAAAGTCAAGTAAGTTTTCAGGCAGAGGAAGTGAGTCTGGTAAATCAGCAAGTTTTAAATCAAAAATTAGTTCAACACATAATAGAGGAACTCCTTTAAAATCATCTTTTACCTCAAAAACACCATTAATAAATAATTTTGAAAAACGTAAGTTAGCTGAACAAAGAGCAACTAAACGACTTAAAGGTGAAAATGATAATAAAGATAGAAAAACTCTAAAAACTGGAACAAAAAAAAGGGAATTAAAATTAACTGTTTCAAGAGCATTAAGTGATGAGATAGAAGCAAGAGAAAGAAGCCTAGCTTCAGTTAAAAGAGCGCGACAAAAAGAAAATAAGAATTTAAATAAAAATGAAGCTCAAGAAAACTTAAAACCAATAAAACGTGATGTTAATATACCTGAGGCTATTACAGTTAGAGAGTTAGCCAATAGGATGGCTGAACAATCGAGTAATGTTATCAAATATTTACTTGAAATGGGTGTAACTGTTACTATTAATCAAACTTTAGCATCAGATACAGCAGAGTTTTTAGTCAAAGAGTTTGGTCATAATCCAATTAGAGAAGAGAAAGCTGAGGAGATAATTCAAAAAATAAAAGCAACTAGAGTTGAAAATTTAAAAAATAGACCACCAATAGTGACCGTTATGGGACATGTAGATCATGGTAAAACTTCTGTTCTTGATGTTTTAAGAAGCGCAAATGTTGTGTCAGGAGAATTTGGAGGTATTACTCAACATATTGGTGCTTATCAAATTGAAAGTCACTCAAATAAATTAACTTTTATAGATACGCCAGGCCACGCTGCGTTTACTGAAATGAGAGCCAGAGGATCTAAATTGACAGATGTTGTTGTATTAGTAGTAGCTGCAGATGATGGAGTAAAACCTCAAACTGTAGAGTCTATTAAACATGCAAAGGCTGCAAATGTTCCAATTGTTGTTGCAATCAATAAATGCGATTTACCGGAAGCAGATCCACAAAAAATAAAAAATCAACTCTTAGAACACGAACTAATAGCTGAAGATTTATCTGGAGATACCTTAATGGTTGAAATATCAGCTAAAACAAAAAAGAACTTAGACAAATTAGTAGAAGCAATAATCCTTCAAGCTGAAATTTTAGATCTTAAAACGGATTTTGACTCTAAATCAACTGGTATTGTTCTTGAATCTAAAATTGATGTTGGAAGAGGACCGGTTGCAACAATAATTGTGACTACTGGAACTCTAAAAAAAGGAGATTTCTTTGTCAGTGGTTTAAGATGGGGAAAAATTAGAGCAATTATTAACGATAAAGGACAAAATGTTGATGAGGCTTTACCATCAACCCCAGTAGAAATATTAGGAATTAATGGTGCAGCTAAAGCGGGAGATGATTTTATTGTTTTAGATAATGAAAAAGAAGCTAAAACATTAAGCTCAAATAGGGCAAAAGAAAGTAAAGATGGAAAAAATCCACTAACATTTGCAACTCAAGAGTCTGCATTTTCAGATAAGTCTAGTGAAGAACTAAACTTAATAATTAAATCTGATGTTCATGGATCATCCGAAGCAATTAAAAACGCAATAAGTCAAATTAAACATGAAGAAGTAAAACCAAAAATTATTTTAGCAGATATTGGAATGGTAACTGAAACTGATGTTACTTTGGCAAAAGCTTCAAATGCAGTTTTAATAGCATTTAACGTTAAGCCAAGTAAGGAAGCAAAAAAATTAGCTGAAAATGAAAAAATAAAAATTTCATCTTATAATATTATTTATGAAGTATTAGATTTTATTAAGCAAAGAATGTCACGATTATTAGCACCTGATGTTCAAGAATCAATTATAGGTACAGCACAAATTTTAGAAATTTTTAAAGTTTCTGGCGCAGGTAAGGTTGCAGGATCAAAAATAATTGAAGGTGAAATTACAAGCACATCAGATGTTAGAATAATAAGAGACGGAACGATTATATATACCGGGAAGGTTGGAACACTGTTCAGAGAAAAAAACCAGGTAAAACAGGTTAATAATGGCCAAGAATGCGGAATTACTGTGAAGGATTATATGGATTTCCAAAAAAATGACACAATAGAAGCTTTTAGTCTTACATCTACAGAAAGGACCATCTAATGTCTGATAGAATCGGAAAACCAATTTCTCAAAGACAGCTTAGGGTCGGTGAGATGATTAAACAGTCTTTAAGCATGATTTTTATTAGAAATGAGGCTAAGGTCCCAAAATTAGAGACTAACACTATAACTGTTACTGAGGTGAGGATGAGTCAAGATTTAAAAATTGCTAAAGCATATGTTCTTCCACTTGGAGGAAAAAATGCTGATGAAATTATTGATATTTTAATAGAATACTCATTTTTAATAAGAAAAATTTTATCCAAAAAAGTGGATATGAAATTTTTACCAAAATTACTTTTTAGAAAAGATGAATCTTTTGAGTATGCGGAAAAAATAGAAAACTTAATAAAACAAACAAATAAATAGGAAAAAAGTAGCATGAATAAAAAGGCACAAGAGTTAGCAATGCACGATAAAGATACTGGATCCTCTGAGATACAGATTGCTTTACTAACAGAAAAAATTGAGACTCTTTCTAAGCATATTAAGCAATTCAAAAAAGATAAACATTCGTCTGTTGGATTGTTGAGAGCGGTAAATAGAAGAAAGAAATTGTTAGAATACCTAAAGAAAAATAAAATGGATTCTTACAAAAATGTACTGTCGAAATTGAATTTAAGAAAATAGAAATCAAGAAAGATAGAACGTAATGGAACGAAACGAACGAAACGAAATGGAAATGAAATGTTTAAAGTACACAAGAAGGAAATTGAAGTAGCAGGAAAAAAGATAAGTTTAGAAACAGGCAAAGTAGCAAGACAAGCAGACGGTGCAATAATCGCAACATGTGGTGAGACAGTCGTACTAGCAACAGTAGTAGGAGCCAAAAAAGTAAATCCTGATATGGATTACTTTCCATTATCTGTAAATTACCAAGAAAAATATTACGCAGCTGGAAAAATTCCAGGTGGATATTTTAAAAGAGAAGCAAGACCAACAGAAAGCGAAACATTAATCTCTAGATTAATTGATAGACCAATCAGACCTTTGTTTCCTGATGAATTTAAAAATGAAGTACAGTTATTACCAACAGTAATTTCATACGATAAAGAAAATGAACCAGATATTTTATCAATCACTGCATCTTCAGCAGCATTAGCTATATCAGGAATGCCATTTATGGGTCCAGTAGGAGCTTCTAGAGTTGGTTTTATTGACGGTAAATATGTTTTGAATCCGTCTAAAACTGAATTAGAGAACTCAAGTCTAGATTTAGTTGTAGCAGGTACAAAAGATGCTGTGCTTATGGTTGAGTCTGAAGCAAATGGTTTGACTGAAGAAGAAATGTTAAATGCAGTTAAATTTGGACATGAGGGCTTTGTTCCAGTGATAGAAATGATTGAGGAACTTGCAAAAGAATGTAGAAAACCTGAGTGGACTGTTGAAAAGAAAGATTTATCTGAAGTTAAGAAAAAACTTGAGGAAACTTTTACGGAAGACCTTAAAAAAGCTTTTGCAACTAGAGATAAACAAGATAGATCAAATCAAATTTCTGAAATTACTGATAAAGCTAAAAAGCTTTATGAGGAAGATGAAAATTACACTGATCTAGATGTTAACAGTCAGTTAAAAAATCTTGAAAAATCAATTGTTAGAACAGACATTCTAAAAAATAAAAATAGAATTGATGGAAGAGGTTTATCAGATGTAAGACCAATTGAGTGTGAAGTTGGTGTTCTACCAAGAGCGCATGGTTCTTCTTTATTTACTAGAGGAGAAACACAAGCAATTGTTGTGGCTACCTTAGGAACATCTGATGACGAGCAAAGAATTGAAAGTTTGGATGGATTACAAAGAGAACGATTTATGCTTCACTATAATTTTCCTCCTTTTTCAGTTGGAGAAACTGGAAGAATTGGAACAGGTAGAAGAGAAATTGGTCATGGTAAATTAGCTTGGAGAGCAATTAACTCTTCATTACCTACAAAAGAAGCATTTCCATATACTTTTAGAGTAGTTTCAGAGATTACAGAGTCTAATGGATCTTCTTCAATGGCTACTGTTTGTGGAACTTCTTTAGCATTAATGGACGCTGGTGTACCAATAAAAGAGCCAGTTGCCGGTATTGCAATGGGATTAATTAAAGAGGGTGACGATTTCAGCGTCCTTTCAGATATTTTAGGTGATGAAGATCATCTTGGTGACATGGACTTTAAAGTTGCTGGAACTAAAGATGGAATCACTTCTCTTCAAATGGATATTAAAATCACAGGTATTACATTTGAAATTATGGAGCAGGCATTAAGTCAAGCTAAAGATGGAAGAGTTCATATTTTAAGTGAAATGAATAAAGCATTGTCGGCTTCAAGATCAGATGTTGGAAAATATACTCCAAAAATGGAACAAGTTAATGTTGATAAGAAAGATATTGCTGCTGTGATTGGAAAAGGTGGGGCAACAATAAGAGAAATTGTTGAAAAATCAGGTGCGAAAGTTGATGTAAATGATGAAGGAGTTGTAACAGTTGCTGCTCCAGATGAAGAGTCTAGAAATATAGCTATGCAAATGATCAAAGACATTACTGCTAAAGCTGAATTAAATAAAATTTATTCAGGAAAAGTAATGAAGATTATGGAGTTTGGTGCATTTGTTAATTTCTTAGGAAAACAAGATGGACTTGTTCACATTTCAGAACTTGCAGATAAAAGAGTAGCTAAAGTTACCGACGTTGTAAAAGAAGGTGACGAAGTAAAAGTAAAAGTTATTGGTTTCGATAGAGGTAAGGTTAAACTTTCTATGAAACAAGCAGACGAATAATTCATTTAATTAAAAATTTTTAATCCCCCAGAAAGTAACTTTTTGGGGGTTTTTTTATTTATATTTATAATTGTGTAGCTTAATAATCTTATCAGCATATTCATATATTTTTTTTATGTGATATTCATTTAATTTAATTCTTTTATCTTTTGAAGGTTTAATATTACTTTTTGCTTTTATATTTTTAAAAACCTCATAAAGGTTTTCAGGAAGTTTAAGTGAGTCAGAAAGTGATGATAAATCATTTTTTAAATTTTCATAACTAATAAATTTATCAACTAAAATTTTTCCATTTTCAGAATATCTATTAATTTCATCTTCAAAAATATGTCTTGCTTTTCTTTTAAAGAACTTGTCAAAATCAATTGATTTTTTTTTGAAAAAAAAGAATTTTTTTTCGTTTTTTTTACTTTCATTGTGCCAATAAAAAGCACTAATTATTTGGTCAAAAGGATTACGAATAACAACAAATTTAAAGTAATTTTCAAATATTTCTGATTTTATTCTACTTTTAATTTCGCTAGCTGTCATATGCACTTTCATTCCGGTGTTATTTTGTGGACCGGTATATTTTAAATTTTTTCTTATTATTTCGTCGTTAGGTTCTATTTCTGTAATCATATCTTTATCACCACAAAATTTTGATAAAGCAATTTCAAGACTAGTCCCAGCAGTTTTGAAAGATTTAATAAAAATAAATTTATATTTATGGTTAATAATCACCTTATAATGATCAAAAATTATTTAAGTTATGTTTCTTGGATCTGGCATTCCGACTTTGTTATACCCAGCATCTACATAGTGAATTTCACCAGTGACACCATTAGCAAGATCACTTAGTAGATATAATGCAGAATTTCCAACATCATGAATATCTACATTTCTCTTAAGAAAAGAATGATCCTCATTCCATTTATAAAGGAATTTTGCATCTCCAATTGCAGATGCTGCTAATGTTTTAATAGGTCCAGCGCTTATAGCATTTACCCTTATACTCTTAGCTCCCAGATCTCTAGCTAGATACTTAACACTAGCTTCAAGAGCTGATTTACAAATACCCATTACATTATAATTTGGAATAGCTTTAGTAGATTCGTAAGTTAATGTAAGCAAGCTTCCATCTTGTTTCATTACTTTTGAAGCTTCTTTTGCTACTTCAGTAAATGAAAAACATGAAATTAGCATACTTCTTAAAAAATTTTCTCTTGTTGTATTTAAATACTCGCCTGATAACTCTGATTTATCTGAAAAAGCAACTGCATGAACAACAAAATCGATTTCACCCCATCGAGATTTAATATTCTCAAATAGTTTTATTACTTCTTCTTTTTTTTCAACATCACAACTAAATGTAACATTTGAATTTAATTTTTCTGCCAAAGGAACTACTCTTTTTTTCAGAGCATCACCTAAATATGTAAATGCTAGCTCAGCTCCAGCCTCTGCAAGTTTTTGAGAAATACCCCAGGCAATAGATCTTTCATTGGCAACACCCATGATCAATCCTTTTTTGCCTTTCATTAAACTCATAAATTAAACCTTTTCAAAAATTAAAGCAGCATTAGTTCCACCAAAACCAAAGCTATTTGACATTACTGTATTTAAAGTTGCTCCTGTTTCAGTTTTGGAAACTATAGGAAACCTTTTAGCATCATCATCCATATCTGTAATATTTGCTGATCCTGTAATGAAGTTATTTTTCATCATTATCAAACAATAGATAGCTTCATGAACTGAAGCAGCTCCTAAAGGATGACCAGATAAAGATTTAGTTGAACTTATTTTTGGAATGTCTTCTCCAAAAGTTTCTTTAATTGCATTCAGCTCTGTTATATCTCCAACTGGCGTAGATGTTCCGTGTGTATTAATATAATCAATTTTATTTTTGCTAGTTGCTAGTGCCATTTTCATACATCTTACAGCACCTTCTCCTGATGGTGCCACCATGTCGTATCCATCAGAGGTTGCCCCATAACCAGTTAATTCTGCGTATATTTTGGCACCTCTTGCTTTAGCATGTTCATATTCTTCAAGCACTAATACCCCAGCTCCACCTGCAATCACAAACCCATCTCTTGTTTTATCATAGGCTCTAGACGCTGATTGTGGTGTATCATTATATTTTGATGATAAAGCTGTCATAGCATCAAACATTGCCGTCATCGCCCAATGAATTTCTTCACTACCACCCGCAAAAATAATGTCTTGTTTACCCATTTGTATTAACTCCATTGAATTTCCAATACAGTGACCACTCGTTGCACAAGCAGAACTCATTGTATAATTAGTTCCTTTTATTTTAAAAGGAACAGCAAGTGTTGCTGAAGCTGTACTTGCCATTGTTCTTGGAACAATAAAAGGTCCCATGAGTTTTGGAGTTTTAGCTCTTGTTTTGTCTGCTGCTAGAATTACGTTTTCAATTGATGGGCCACCAGAACCCATTACAATTCCAGTTTTAAAATTACTTACTTCACTTTCTTCTAAGCCAGAGTCTTCAATAGCCTCTTTCATTGCAATATAATTGTAAGCTGAGCCTGACCCCATAAATCTAATTGTTTTTCTATCGATGTGATCTTCAAGTTTAATATTTGGTTTACCATGAACATGGCTTTTTAAATTATGCTCTTTGTATTCTTCTGCAAAAGAAATTCCTGATTTTGAATTTAATAAAGATTGGTGAACTTCCTCTTGATTATTTCCTAAACAAGAAACAACTCCTAAACCTGTAATAACTACTCTTCTCATTATTTAAATAACCCTACTTTTAAACTTTCTGCTGAATATATTTTTTTATTATCTGCAAGAACAATTCCATTTGCAAGGCCAACAGTAGTTCCACCAGGAGACATAATTTTTTTCATATCTATCTCATATCTAACACTTTTTACATTTTGCAAAACTTCACCTGTAAATTTTACTGTACCAACTCCTAAAGCTCTGCCTTTTCCTGGATTTCCAAGCCATCCTAGGAAAAAACCTACTAGTTGCCACATAGCATCCAAACCTAAGCATCCTGGCATTACTGGGTCTTTTTTAAAATGACAATCAAAAAACCATAAATCATCTTTAATATCTAATTCAGCCTTTAATGAACCTTTATTATAGGCTCCATTATTCTCGTTGATCTCAGTTATTCTATCAAACATAAGCATTGGAGGAAGAGGTAATTTTGCGTTACCAGGACCAAAAAGATCCCCATTTCCACAAGTTATAAGATCATCATAGGAGTATGAGTTTTTTTTCATAATTTTGAGACCCCTTAATACTTGATTTAATCCCAATATAATATAATAAAACACTATATTTTTATTCATACTTTAGAATAATTATAAAAAACAATGCCAAAAAACTGCAATTTTATTGGAAAATTAAGAGAGGTAGGGCTTAGACCTACCAAGCAAAGAGTAAAAATGTGCGAAGTTTTGTTTAATAGAGAAAAAACTTTCCATTTCACAATAAACGATTTGGTTAAAATGATATCTGAGCAAATGAATCAAAAGATATCTTTAGCTACGGTTTATAATACTGTCCATGTATTTGAAAAAAAAGGATATGTAAAAGAAATTTCAATCGATAGTCATAAAAGTTATTTTGATACGAACACCTCAGCACACCATCATTTTTTTGATGAAGATACACATCAGCTTATAGATATTGATAAAAAAGATATAGATAAAATAAATATTAAAAAAAATATTCCTGGAAAAAAAATAAATTCTATAGAAGTTTTGGTTAGAGTTGCGAGTGATAATCAAAATCAAAAAAAATTTAATTAAATCAATTATTTAAAATATACATTATAATAATTCTAAACTATTGACATATAGTTAAGATGCATTATATGATTTAGAATCATTAAAAAGGAGAAAAAATGTCTTTAAAAGGAAGTAAAACAGAAGAAAATTTAAAAGAAGCGTTTGCTGGTGAAAGTCAAGCAAACAGAAGATATCTTTATTTTGCACAAAAAGCTGACATAGAAGGTTACAACGATGTAGCTGCAGTTTTTAGATCAACAGCCGAAGGTGAAACTGGTCACGCACATGGTCATTTGGAGTATCTAGAAGAAGTTGGTGATCCAGGAACTGGTATGCCAATTGGCGAAACAAAAGCAAATTTAGCTTCTGCAGTACAAGGCGAAACTCATGAGTATACTGATATGTACCCTGGTATGGCTAAAACAGCTAGAGAAGAAGGCTTTGAAGAAATTGCTGACTGGTTTGAAACTTTAGCTAAAGCTGAAAAATCACACGCTGGTAAATTTCAAAAAACTTTAGAGTCTATTAGCTAATCAAATTTCTTAGTGGGCTACTAACGCCCACTAAAAACAAATCGAATTTCAAAAAACTTAATTATATGAGTAAAGAAGGAAGTTTAGGTGCACCTATACGACATCCTATAGATTTTGAGCATCCTGATTTTCTAAATCCTGAAAAATTAGATGCTGAAATGAGAAGAGTGTTTGATATTTGTCATGGATGTAGAAGATGTTTTAATCTTTGTGATTCATTTCCAAAGCTATTTGATATGATAGATGAGTCTAAAAATGAGGATGTTGAAAGCTTATCTAGCGATCAATTTGCACCTGTTGTAGATGCATGCACCTTGTGTGATATGTGTTTTATGACTAAATGCCCATATGTTCCACCTCATGATTTTGATTTAGATTTCCCACATTTAATGCTGCGATATAGAACAGCTCAAAAAAAATTAGGAAAATTACCAAGCGTACCAAAACAATTAGCCCAAATAGACCGAAACGCTAAAATTGGTGTGTTATTCTCAAAAATAGTTAATTGGGCTTCAAATATTAAAAATAAATTAATTAGAAAAATCTTAGAAATAATTACTGGAATAGATAAAAGGGTTCAATTACCAAAATACAACTCCGAAACTTTTTCAAATTTCTTTAAAAAAAATAAAGATAAAATTAACTATGAAACATCTTCTAAAGAAAGAAAAGTTGTCATTTATTCAACTTGTTTTGTAAATTTTAATAAAAAAAATACTGGTGTTGCTGCTTTAAAAGTTTTGAAAAAAAATGGTGTAGAGGTGCAGGAGGCCTATCCTGGTTGTTGTGGAATGCCATTTCTAGAGCAAGCAGATCTACCAAAAGTTGTTGAACAAGCGAAAAAAGTTTCTAAGGATTTAATCGAATGGATTGATAAAGGATATAAAGTAGTAACTTTAACAGCAAGTTGTGGATTGATGTTAAAATTCGAATGGCCTTTGTTACTACCAAATGATAAAAAAATTAAAAAATTATCTTCAAATGTTATGGATATCGACGAGTATGTAGTTGATATTTCAAACAACGAGGGATTAGAAGAAGGATTAAATGAGATTGATGGAGGAGTAACTGTACATCACGCCTGTCATGCTAGAGCACAGAACATGGGTAACAAAGCGAGAGATATGTTAAAATTGATACCAAACATTAAAATTGATGTGGTTGAACGATGTGCAGGTCATGGAGGAACCTTTGGAGTAATGAAAGAAACTCATGATTTAGCAAATAAAGTTGGAAGACCTACAGCTAGACAAATTAAAACTAAAAATAATAAGTATATGGCTTCTGATTGTCCTTTAGCTGGCAAACATTTAAAACAGTTAGAAGTTGATACAAATATATCTAATGATGAGGCACTACATCCTATCGAATTAATGGCAAAAAGTTATAATTTGTGATCATGCCTAGAGAAAAAAGAGAAATCCAAAAAGAAGATATCATGCCTCTAGATGTTTATATAGGGAGGAGACGTGAACTAAGAAAAAATATTGTTGATTATAAAAAAAATAGAAGAGTTGCTTTAGGTCCTTATGCTACTTTTTATTTTGAGAGTTATGAAACAATGTTAGCCCAAGTTCAAGAAATGCTATATATTGAAAAAGGTGGTGATGAACAACTTCATGATGAGCTTTCTGCGTATAATCCTTTAATACCTAACGGAAAAGAGCTTACAGCAACTCTAATGTTTGAAATAGATAATCCTATTTCAAGAGCAGCGTTTCTTGGAAAAGTTGGTGGAATAGAAGAAACAGTATTTATGAAAATAAATGGTGAGAAAATTAAAGCGGTTCCAGAAGAAGATGTAGACAGAACTTCTAGTGAAGGAAAAGCTTCTTCAGTACAGTTTATTCATTTTAATTTTACTGATGATCAAATAGAAAAATTTAAGTCTAATAGTTCAGAAATTGAGCTTGGTATTGATCACAAAGAATATTCTCACAGCACAAAATTATCTGAAGAAAATATAGCCTCATTATCCGCTGATTTTAGTTAATTTAGTCCCCAAATATTATCTGTCTTAATCCAACCTTTAAATTCATCTGATGTTATTTGGCACCAATTTTGCTCACATTTTTCTACAATTAATAATCTTCCTTCTTTAATTTGAGCAACTGGTTTAGCAAAAGAAGTAGGTTTCTTAAATAAAACTTTATCTTTAGTAGCTATTACTGAATTACTTTTTTTTAATTGTGAAATATGAATCCATCCACTGTTATTTTTAAAATCAATAATTCGTCTAAAATTTTCTTTTTTATCAATTTGTTTCAAAGGTAAATTTATTTTTTTGTAAACATACTTAATGTCTGACTCAAAACTTGGTCCATATCGTACATTTACCTTATTTTTTTTAAGAGAAACAAATATTTCCCCTGCATTACTTGAAGTAATAAAGGATATTAAAAGGAAGGATATAAAAATATTATGAATTAAATTTTTTATTTTCACTTTATTTTTGTTTTATTTAATTTAACTTTTCTAAAGCTTAAATTTAATAAATCTATAATAAGAATAAATCCATTCAGATTTTGACCAACTTTTAATATTCTTTTCAAAACTTCATTAGCTAGCATGGTGCCAATTGTTCCTGCTACTGGTCCTAATATTCCTTCATATTCACAGTTTAATATTTCATCAGTAATAACTTCTTCTTGATAGAAGTCTCTTAAAGAAGGAGTATTTTTATCTACAAAATCAAAAGTAAAAATATGACCATCAAATTTACTAATTGCTCCAGTCACAAGATATTTTTTATATTTTAAACTTAAATCATTTATTAAAAATTTACTTTCAAAATTGTCAGTACCATCAATTATGTAGTCATAATTTTTTATTATTTTTTCAAATTTTGCTCTATTCATTTTAAAGTTATAAATATTTATTTTTGTTTTTGGGTTAATTCTATTTAGTTTTTTTTTAGCAATTATAACTTTTGACTGATTTAAATCTTTTTCATCATATAAACTTTGTCTATGAATATTTGATAGGCTAACGATGTCATGATCAACAATTCCTAGTTTCCCAATACCAGATCGAGTTAAAAAATCAGCCGCTGGACATCCTAGACCACCCATTCCAATTATTAAAATCTTTGAGTCTAGAATTTTTTTTTGTCCTAATGGACCTATGTTTTTTAAAATTATTTGTCTCGAAAATTTATCTATTTCTTTTTTGCTTAAATTTTTGCTCATTTTCCAGTCGAGCCAAAACCATCCTCTCCTCTAATTGTTTCTGGTAGATCATCAGTTTCCTCAAGATCCATTTTAATTACAGGAGTTAAAATCATTTGTGCTATTCTATCTTTATTATTTATTAAAAAATCACTTTTTCCGTGATTAAAAAGGATTACTTTTATTTCTCCTCTGTAATCACTATCAATAGTTCCAGGTGTATTTAACACACTAATGTTGTTCTTTGCAGCTAAACCAGATCTTGGTCTTATTTGGATTTCGAAATCACTAGAAAATGCTACTGCAAGCCCTGTAGGAACTAAACATGAAGAGTTTGGTTTAAGATTGATGGGTTCATTTAATAATGCCATTAAATCCATTCCTGATGCACCTTTTGTTTTGTAAGTAGGTAATTCAACTGCAGGGTCTAACTTTTTGATAAGAACTTTTGCCATTAATTTAATTGATCAATTATTCTATCAACTATTTCATCAGAAATTCCAGATTTTTTTTTGTACGAAAGTTTTTCTTTTTTAGCATCTCTATTTTTATAATGAATTGTAACCTCATTATAATCAGAATTAAATCCTATATTTTTATTTGATACATCATTGGAAATTATCCAGTCACAATTCTTCTTGTTTAATTTTTCTACTGCATTTTTATCGATCTCATTTGTTTCTGCCGCAAACCCAATGACAAGTTCAGGTCTCATAGAGTTATGGTTAGAAACATAATTAAGTATATCTATATTCTTTTCTAAATTTAGATTTAAGTTCTCTTGTTTTTTAATTTTATTTTCATACTTTTTATTAATTTTAAAATCAGCTACTGCAGCAGAAAAAATTGCTACATCAACAGGTAAATTTTCTTGAGTAGCAACTAACATTTCATCTGCTGTTTCAACTTTTATAAGATTAATATCTTTAGTTATCTCAAGATTAGTTGGACCTGATATTAATGTTGTATCAAAACCTTTTTTTGATAATGATTTTGCTAATTCATATCCTTGTTTGCCACTTGATTTATTTGTAATAAAACGAACTGGATCTATATACTCATTAGTTGGCCCCGCTGTAACTAATGCTTTAAATTTTTTGTTATTTTTTTGAGTTGAGAAATATTTATCAATTTCTTTAGCAATTACTGATGGGTCCGACATTTTACCCTCTCCATATTCACCACATGCCATATCACCAACCTCTGGACCAATTAGTTTATATCCAAACTCCTTTAATTTTTTTAAATTCATTTTGGTAGTTGGATGTTCCCACATTCTTACATTCATTGCTGGTGCTAAAATAATGTCTTTATCTGAAGCTAAAACCACAGTAGATGCCAAATCATCAGTTGTTCCTTGAGCTAATTTTGAAATTGTATTTGCTGTTGCTGGTGCAATTACAACTAAATCTGCCCATCTTGAAAGTGAAATATGATCCATTTCAGCTTCATTTTCAACACTGAATAAATCGCTATATACTTTACCTTGAGAAAGCGATGTTACTGAAAGTGGAGTTACAAATTCTTTTGCACTTGTGGTAAGAATTGTCTTTATTTCTGCTCCATTCTTTTTAAAAAGCCTAATTGTTTCTAGACTTTTGTAGGCAGATATCCCCCCGCAGATAATGAATAGTATTTTTTTATTTAACAAATTTTTCATTTGCGGAATTAAAATACTATTAGGCCAAAAATTACAAGAAGTAATAAACCAATAATAGATTGATTTCTAAATGCTATCATTTCTGATTTTTTATCATTTAGAGCGGTATAAGAATTTGAATTTTGTGGAATTTGACCGCTAGCTAAAAATGTTAATGCTTGATTTGCTTTATCCATAATCTCAGGAAATTCTGGTAAACGTTTAATAACTTCAGATGTACTTTTTAAAGTTTCATTTAAATTATTAATTGGATCTTTTGTTTCTTTAAGCCAATTTTCTAGTACAGGCTTTGAAGTTGTCCAAATATTTGTGTTTGGATTTAATTTTCTTGCTACACCTTCAACAACAACCATAGTTTTTTGCAACATTAATAATTGAGGTTGAGTTTGCATATTAAACTTTTCTGTTACATCAAACAATTGTTTGAGCAATTTACCCCCTGAAATATCTTTTACTTCTTGACCAAATATAGGTTCACCAATTGATCTCAAAGCTTGAGCAAGATCATCAATTGGTACTTCTTTAGGAACTAATCCAGCCACTAAGTGAACCTCAGCTACTTTGCGATAATCTCTTTGAATAAATCCAAATAAAATTTCTGCTAAAAACCTTTTACTAAGTTTATCTAATCTACCCATAATCCCAAAATCTATAGGTACTATTTGGCCACTATTATCAACGAAAATATTCCCTTGATGCATGTCTGCATGAAAAAAACCATCTCTTACAGCATGTCTCAAAAAATGCTGGATAATATCTTCTGCAATTTTACTAGTATCTAAATTTCTTTTCTTTAACTCTTCAGCTTCTCTTATTGAAATTCCATCTATCCAATCTAAAGTCATCACATTTTCACTAGTAAAATTCCAGTAAATCTCTGGAACTTTGAATCCAGCATCATTTTTAGTATTTTCTGCATATTCATTTGCCGCAGCAGCTTCAAATCTTAAATCCATCTCAAGATTAGTTATTTCTTTAAGTAAAAAAACAACTTCAACAAGTTTTAATCTTTTTGTTTTTTTTACAAATGATTCAATAATAAATGCAAATAACATCATCGCATCAATTTCTTCATTGAATATTTTTTTTATGTTTGGTCTTAAAATTTTTATTGCTACATCTTTAATAGTTCCATTGTCATTTATTTTTGCTTTGTGGACTTGTGCAATTGATGCGGCAGCAACTGGTTCACTTAAATCTATTATTGAATTAAATGCATCAATTCCAAGATCTTCTTTAATAATTTCTTTTGCTTCATCAATTGAAAAAGGCGGTAATCGATCTTGAAGTTTTTCTAACTTTAAAGATAATTCTTCTCCAATTATATCAGGTCTAGTGGCAAGAAATTGCCCAAGTTTAATAAAAGTTGTACCCATAGACTCTAATGATCTAGATAATCTTTCACCATCATCTTCAATTAAATTATTTTGTTTATTTTTTTCAAATGAAATAGATAAAATTTGGAATAATATTGTTACAGCTAAAGGAGGTTTTTTAAATTTTGATGCAATTTTTAAAATATCAGATTTTGCAATTTTTCTTCCTAATTTAAATAAAGTAACAAGTTTTTTAATCATTAAATTTTCCAACCACTATGAATTGAAACAATACCTCCAGAAAGATTTCTATAAGAACATTTTTGAAAATTATTTTTTTCCATCAACTCTATTAATTCATCTTGATTAATAAATTGTTCAATGCTTTTAATTAAATAATCGTAAGGTTCTTTTTCTCCAACTACAAACTGACCAATTATAGGAATAAGTTTTGAGTAATTTTTATATATAAAATCAAGATTTGAATTTTGAATCTTAGAAAATTCTAGACACAGATAACGTCCACCAGGTTTTAAAACTCTATGGGCCTCTGAAAGTGCTTTATTTAAATTTTTTGTATTTCTAAGCCCAAAACTAATAGTGTAATAATCAAATGAGTTGTTAGCTATAGGTAATTTTTCTGCTGGTGAAATAATCCATTTTATATTTTTATAATTAGATAATTTTTGTTTTCCCTGACCAATCATACCTTTATTTGGATCTACACAAGTAATTTCAGCCTCTTTATTTGTGCTATCTAGAAATAACTTTCCAATATCTCCCGTCCCACACGCGACATCAATTAATTTCCTATTCTCCATTGGACTCATCATATTAATTAGACTTTTTTTCCAATATCTATGAACACCCATAGACATAAAGTCATTCATGAGGTCATATTTGTTATAGACCTGATCAAATACATTTTTTACCAGATCTTTTTTATTTTGAAGATTTTGTTGCATAAAAAAATATATATTGAATATAGTGTCAAATGCCAGAATTACCAGAAGTAGAAATTGTTAGACAATCCCTTCACAAAAAGATCAAAAAAAAAAGCATAAAAAAAGTAATAATTAGAAACAGGAATTTAAGGTTTAAAATACCAAGTGATTTTGAAAGTTTTCTTGAAGAAAAAAAAATAATTAAGGTCAATAGATTTTCGAAATATTTAATTATATATTTTGAAGATAAAAATTATTGTTTAATTCATTTAGGAATGTCAGGAACAATGCATATTCTTGATAAAAAAAAGCCTCTTAAATTTACAAACACTAGTTTTTACCAATCACCTTTTTTACCTAAAAAACATAATCACGCAGAATTTATATTTGATAACTTTAAAGTAATTTATAATGATCCAAGACGTTTTGGATTTTTTGAAATTATTAAAAATCATCAAGATTTAGAGAAAAGATTTAAATCAATGGGACCTGAACCTTTTAGTGATAAATTTAACTTAAAATATGTAGTTAATTACTTTAAAAAAAAAAATAAGGATATAAAAAGTTTTTTACTTGATCAGAGATTTGTTTCAGGAATAGGTAATATTTATGCAAGTGAAATCCTTTTTGCGAGTAAAATAAATCCATTTAAAAAAGCAAAGCAGATTAATAAATATGAATGTTTAAATATAATTTTAAATTCAAAGAAAATACTTCAAAAGGCTATTAATAAGGGAGGTTCAAGTATTAGGGATTTTAAAGATATTTCAGGTACTAAAGGTAGTTTTCAAAAAGAGTTTAAAGTTTATCAGCAAGAGGGAACTGAATGTAAACGGCCAAAGTGCAAAGGTATTATAAAAAAAAAAATAACATCAAATAGATCAACTTTTTTTTGTATTTCTTGTCAAAAATAGTTAAATATTTAGTTGACCACTATAAATTCTCAAGCTATACCCCTGCGCATATGGCAAACACAAAATCAGCAATTAAGAGAATTAGAAGAATTTCTAAACAAACAGTAGTAAATAAAGCTAGGAAGAGTAGGTTTAAAAATGCACTCAAGAAAATGAATCTTTTAATTGATGGGAAAAAGAAAGATGAAGCTTTAAAATTTTTGCCAAAGTTAAACTCTGAGTTGATGAAAATAGCAAAGTCTGGAATTATAAAAAAACAAAACGCTTCTAGAAATGTATCTAGAATAACAAAAAAAATTGCTGCAATCTAAAGAACAAGACTTAAATTTTAAAACAACTAACAGTATCCACACCATATATTTAATCATTATATATGATTACTATATTTAGATTTAGTAAATATTTGTAAGTAACTTATTCAATCTATATTTGATTCAATCTATATTTGATTCAATCTATATTTGATTTTATTTAAAATTTTAATTTTATAGCTCAATTTATTTAAAATCTATAATAACAATCATAGATTTTATTTTTTTTTTAATTTTTATTATTAAGTGTTGCAAATTTTTTTAAATAGTTCTAACTGAGTTTTCTTCATATGAATAAGTTTTCAAATAAAAAAGATGTAAATAATATTTCTTCTGAAAGTTTTGATTGGAAGCGTGTGCAGAATGAAATGAGAAATAAACTTGGTACGGAAGTTTATGAAAGTTGGTTAAAAAAAATATCTTTTATAGAGGAATTTAATAATTATTTATTATTATCAGTTCCAACAAGATTTATTAGAGATTGGATTACTTCTAGATATTTAGATCAAATATTACAAATAATTAAAATATATAAAAAAGATATAATTAGAATTGAGTTTAAAATAGTAGATAAAGTTCAATATAATGCTTTAAAAGAAAGTACTATTAAAGAGAATACTGCAAATGAAAATGTTTCATTTATAAAAGATTCTTATCTTCAATATAACAGAATTGATCCAAATAAAAGATTTGATAATTTTATCACTGGTTCCAGTAACAAATTAGCATATGAAGCCTCTTTAAAAGTTTCAGAAAATATATCTCATTATAACCCACTTTATATTTATGGTGGAGTTGGAATGGGAAAAACTCATCTACTAAATTCAATAGGTTTAGAACTTAAAAAAAACAATAAAGTAATGTTTATTTCTGCTGAACGTTTTATGTATCAGTTTGTAAAATCAATAAAATCAAATGATATGGTTAAGTTTAAAGAACATTTTAGAAATACAGATATTTTATTGATTGATGATATTCAGTTTATAAGTGGCAAAGAAGCTATGCAAGAAGAGTTCTTTCATACTTTTAATGCATTACTTGATAAAGGTTCTCAAATAATTATATCAGCTGATCGCGCGCCAAATAAATTATCAAGGATCCAAGAAAGAATTAAATCAAGATTTTCTGGAGGATTAGTTGTTGATATTCAGAAGCCGGATCTTGAACTTAGAAAAAAGATAGTTGAAAAAAAAACAGAAGAATTAAACTCTTTGTATTCAGAACAATTACAAGTTTCAAAAGAAATTCAAGATTTTATAAGTAAAGAAATAACCGGAAGTGTAAGAGAATTAGTTGGTGCAATAAACAGGGTTGTTTCATTCTCAAGGATTTACAACAAAACTCCAAATCTTGCAGAAACAAAAGTAGTTTTGAAGGATTTATTAAATTTAGTTGAAAACAAAGTTACAATAGATTTAATTCAAACGGTTGTTTGTAAATTCTTCAAAATCAGTAAAAATGAAATGTTATCTTCTAGAAGATCAAGATATCTAGTAAGACCTAGACAAACTGCAATTTATTTAACTAAAATTTTGACTTCAAAATCATTACCTGAAATTGGAAGAGAATTTTCTAATAGAGATCATACGACGATAATTCATTCGGTAAAAACTATTGAAAAGATAAAAGAAAAAGATCCTGAAATGGTTGATAATATAAATAAATTAAAAAATCAGATATTATATAACAATAAAGAAAATGAAATTTAACGTTAATCAACAAGACCTTCAGCAAGCATTAAATTATTGTCAGGGTGTTATTGAGAAAAGAAGTACACTTCCAATTCTTTCAAATATTTTACTTGATGCAAGTACTTCAAAACTTACGATTACTGCAACTGACCTAGATTTAATATTTATACACCAATTAAATAATGTAGAAATTTTAGAGGAAGGCAAAACAACCACAACTTCCTCAATAATGTATGATATAATCAGAAAATTTAATTCAGGAAAAAAAATAAATTTATCTCTAACGGATATTAGTAAATTACAAGTAGAGTCTGAAAAGTCTATATTTAATTTAAATTGTATAAGTGCTACAGAGTTCCCTTTAACAGATGAAAATTTTAATCAAAATGAATTTATAATTAAATCAAAACAACTTCTGAAATTATTAAATAAATGTAAATTTTCAGTTTCTAATGATGAAACAAGACATTATTTAAGTGGAATTTATTTTCATCAAATAGAAGTTGAGGATAAAAATTATTTAACCGCAGTTGCAACTGATAGCCACAGAATGTCTATTTCAAAAATTAGATTAGATAAAAAAATTGATTTTGATCCAATAATTTTACCTAAAAAAACAATTTTTCAGCTTTGTTCTTTATTAGATAACTATGATGGGGATGTAAAAGTTTCGAATGTGAAATCAAAAATAAAATTTGAATTAAATAATAGCATTTTAATTTCGAAACTTATTGATGGAAAATTTCCTAATTACATTCAAGTTATTCCTAAAAATAATCAAAAAAAATTAGAAATAGATTTAAAATTATTTTTAAATTCTGTTGATAGAGTAGCCTCAGTTTCATTAGATAAAAAAGATGGAGTGAAATTTAATTTATCTAAAGATACTCTAGATTTGTCAGTAAATAATACCAATAGTGGAGATGGTAAAGAAACTTTAAGTGTTAATTTTGATCATGATTTAGAAATAAGCTTTAATTCTAGATATTTGATAGATGTTGCCTCTCAATTAGATGGAGACAGAGTTGAAGTTTTCTTTAATGATACTGCGTCGCCAGCATTGATAAAAGATCCAGGTGATTTTGATAGCATTTTTGTTGTTATGCCTATGAAAGGTTAATTTATTAAGTCTAACTCTGAATAAATATTTTTTTCCAGAATTTGAATAAAATTTTCTTTTGATAAACCAGAAGGAATTCGTTTTAAAACAGAGATTGTAATAGTTCTATTAGCTTTCTTTTCTCCGTTTTTAGGCCATACATACCCAGAGTTAATTGCAACTGGCTGACACGTAAAATTCAGCTGTTCATATATTCTAGAAGCTCCTTTTTTAAATGGTGGTCTTTCGTCTGGAAGAACTCTAGTTCCTTGAGGAAATATAATTAAAGGTCTATTAGACTTAGACATTATTTTTGAAATATCATCAAAAAAACTCAAGTTATCTTTTGTAACTTTATTTCTTTTTATTGATATTGATCCTATTTTTTTTAAGTACCAACCAAATATTGGAATTAATAATAATTCTTTCTTAAGAATAAATACAGGTGCATTAAAAATTGTTTGCAAATAAAAAGTTTCAAACATTGATTGATGAGATGATGCTATAAAAAATTTTTCATTACTGATAATATTTTCCTTTCCTTTAATAGAAATTTTTACTGAAAGTATAAATCTTAGACAAAAACTAGCCCAATAACCCATTAATTTTCCACCTAATAAAACAACTTGCTGAGGTAAAAAAAATGATGGTAAAAAAATTATTGAAATAAAAATAATTCCAGTGAAGAATAATATCGAAAATAAAAAGTTTCTTATCATTTTTTCAAAAGCTAAATTAAATCTTTATGCTTCTGTCTTTTTCTAATTACTTTAATTTTTGATCCCTTTATCAATAATTCTACCAGCTTGGGTCTTAAATTATAATTTGAGCTAAGTGACATCCCATAGGCTCCCACATCACATATTGCAATTAAATCTTTTTCTCTCAATTCTTGAAATTTTTTTAATGTAACAAATTTATCTGTACTTTCGCAAATTGGACCTACAAATTCATATGGTTTTTTTGATGTTTTATTAGATTTTGTAACAGGTAAAGTTTTATGTACCGCTCCGTACAAAGCAGGCCTCATTAAATCATTCATAGCTGCATCTAAAATGATAAATTTTTTGGTTCCACTATCTTTTATATAGATTATTTTTGACACTAATGTACCAGTATTACCAATAATTGATCTACCTGGTTCGAATATAATTTTAACTTTATGTCTTCTTAAAAATTTAAGTATGGCTGTGTTATATTTTTTATAATTAAGTTTTTTATTTTTATCAGTGTAAGTAATACCCATACCTCCACCTAAATCTATAAATTCAAATTTATGATCTGTTTTATTTAGAATTTGACTGACTGCTTTAAGCATTTTTTCATAAGGTCTATGATCTAAAATTTGACTGCCTATATGTACGCTTAGACATTTTAAATCAATATTTTTTTTTTTTTTACAATAATTTATAATTTCATAGAATGTATTTTTATTTACACCAAATTTATTTTCTTTTTTTCCAGTAGAGATTTGAGTTAATGTTTTTGCATCTGTGTTAGGGTTTAGTCTTACACCAATTTTTATTATTTTGTTTTTTGATTTTGCTATTCTGTTTATCTCTTTTATTTCACTTAAAGACTCAGCGTTAATAAGTAAAATTTTTTTATTAATTGCAAAGCTGATTTCACTTGCTGTTTTACCAACTCCAGAAAATACTATTTTTTTTGGATTAATTCCTGCTTTTAGTGCCATCATTAGCTCTCCAATGGAAACAACATCAGCACCTAATCCAAATTTTTTAATTTCTTTAATTATATTAACATTTGTATTGGATTTGACTGCAAAGCAGATTAGTGGTGAAAAAGATCTAAAGCTTTTTTTAAAATAATTAATATTTTCTTTTAATTTAGAATAGGAATAACAATAAAATGGAGTTCTAAATTTATCTGCAATTTTTTGGAGACTAATTCTTTCTATTGTTAATTTTTTATTAATGTATTTCATTAAGCTGAGTTAATTAAAACTTTTTTTATTTCTGCTGTTTTATCTGGATCTACGTATTTAGGATCACCTTTCTTTCCACAAGAAATTACTGCACAAAATAACAATATAATTAAAGTAATTTTTTTAATCATTTTTCTTTTTTATATTTCATTATCATTTTTTTAATATTATCAAAAGAAGTTCCACCATAAGATTTTTTCGAATTAATTGAATTTTTTAAATTAAATACTTTTAATACATCCTCTCTGAGTTTAGGTTCAATTTTTCTTAATTCATCTAAAGTCAATTCATTTAATTTCTTTTTTCTTTTTTCAGCAAAATTAACCACAGCTGCAGTTTTTTGATATGCTTTTCTAAAAGACATTGAGTGATTTTTTACAAGATAGTCAGCTAAATCAGTTGCTGTAATGTATCCTGAATCAGCAAGTTTCAACATATTACTCTTATTTGGACTGCAATTTTTTAGTATTTCATCAAAAATTTTTAAACAATTATTTAGATTATCATTAGATTTGAAAACAATCTCTTTATCATCTTGCAAATCTTTAAAATAAGACAATGGTAAGCCTTTTAAAATTGTAAGCATTGAAAATAAATTTCCATAAACACTTCCTGATTTTCCACGCAAGTATTCCAGAAGATCAGGATTTTTCTTTTGTGGCATTATAGATGATCCAGTAACAACTTTGTCAGATAAATTGATTAAGTTAAAACCATCAGAATTCCAAATAATTAGCTCTTCGGCAATTCTAGAAATATGCATTGCACATACAGATGAAGCGTATAAAAAATCTAGCACAAAATCTCTATCCGAAACTGTATCGATAGAATTATTTGTAGGTATTTTAAAACCAAGTTTTTTGGTTGTATAATTTCTATCTATATTAAACGATGTTCCTGCTATAGCTGCAACACCCAAGGGATTTTCACTTAAACTCTCTAAATTATTTGAAAATCTCCTTTTGTCTCTACTAAACATTTCTACATAAGACATTAAATAATGTGCAAAAGAGATAGCCTGAGCATTTTTAAGATGTGTAAATCCAGGCATAATAGTTTCAACATTTTTCTCAGCCAACTTAATTGTGCTCTTAATAATTTTATTAATATTATTATTTATTTCTTTAGTTGAATTTTTAATCCAAATTTTAAAATCAGTAATTACTTGATCATTTCTTGATCTTGCGGTGTGAACATAGCCAGCTTCTTCACCTATTATTTGAAAAAGTCTCTTTTCGATATTCATATGAATATCTTCATATTTTTTATTAAACTCAAATTTATTGTTTGTGATTTCCTTATCTATTTTTGTTAGTCCATAAACAATTTTATTTTTTATTTTAAATGAAATTATTTTTTGTTTAAAAAGCATTTCAACATGTGCAATTGATCCTTGGATGTCTTCTTTATAAAGTCTTTTATCAATATCTATTGAATTACCGACTTTTTGAAACAAACTCGACGCATTTTTTTTTATACGTGAATTCCAGATTGCTTGGTTGTTTTTATTTTTTGCCATGATATTTAATTATACCTATTTAACATGAGATTTTTAATAATATTTATTTTTTTGATAACAAATGTTGTAGCTGAAGAACTGCCTGGTATTAAAAATATTGTAATCCATAAAATACCAAAAACATATGATAATGTTATTTTTTTAGACAAAAAAGATCAAAAAATTAATATTAATGAATATCAGGGCAATTTATTGATATTGAATTTTTGGGCGACTTGGTGTGAACCTTGTAAAGAAGAAATGCCATCTTTAGATAAACTCCAAGTCAATCCAGAACTGGATAAAATAAAAATTTTTGCAATAAATATTGGTAAAGAAAATTTAGACAAAGTTAATAAATTTTTTATAAATCTTAATATTAAAAACTTTGAACCATATTTTGATCCACCTACAACATTAGCAAAAATGTTTTCTTTAAGAGGTATTCCCACATCAATTTTAATAAATAAAGATGGCCAAGAATTTGCTAGAGTAATAGGCTCAATTGATTTTGAAGATAAAAACTTTGTAAGTTGGGTAAAAAAATATAATTAATTTTTAAAAAAATAAGCAAATCCAACCAAAGCTAGAATAGCAATAAATTGCAAAAGAACTCTTAATTGCATTAATTTATTTGAATATTTTTTACTAGTTTCTCCACCTTTAAAAAGAGTACCTATACCTAAAATTAAAACTATTCCCACAGCAATCAGAAGCGCTATTGATAAAACTTTTACAAATATTCCTGTTATCATATTTTTATTTTAGATTGTTTTTTGAAATAAAAAACATAATTTATCAACTATGACATTTTGCCTAGATTCAATAATTATTAAACCAGAAGAAGGTGTTGAAATTAAAAATGTAATTATTTTGCTTCATGGTTATGGAGGTGATGGAAAGGATATAAGTATGTTGTCTTTAAACTGGAAAAGATATATGCCTAATACAGTCTTTATTTGTCCCAATGGTCATGAGCCATGCGCTATAAATCCCTCGGGTTATCAATGGTTTGATTTAACAAAAGAGGACTCTGATTACATATTGGAGCAATCAAGTAAAGCTGAAGAGGTTTTAAAAAAATTTATCAATGAAGTAAAACAAGAGTTCAACTTATCAAATGATAAAATTTGTTTATCAGGATTTAGTCAGGGTTGCATGATGTCTTTAAACGTTGGTCTTACATTTGAAGAAAAATTTTCATGTATAGTTGGTTTTTCTGGAAAGATAATTAATCAAAAAGACTTGAAAAATAGAATCAAAAATAAGACTGAAACATTACTTATACATGGTGAAGCTGATCAAATTGTCCCATCAACACATTTATTAGAAGCAAAAGATTTTTTAATTAGAAATAATGTTAAAGTAGATACATTATTAATAAAAAATTGTGACCATCATATTCCTATTGAAGCATCAAGTACAGCTTTAAATTTTATTCTAAAAAAAATTTAACATCTCTTATTATTGATAAATTTGTTTAACTAAGTTAAAATTAAATTAATGAATAATTTTTTTGAACAAAATGTTTCATTAGAAAAGTGTCCAGCATTAGTACTTAATGCTGACTATAGACCTTTGAGTTATTACCCTTTATCTTTGTGGTCTTGGCAGGATACAGTTAAATCAGTTTTTCTTGATCGAGTTATTATTGTCAGTAATTACGATAGAACTATAAGAAGTCCATCTTTTAATATGAAATTGCCAAGTGTCATTGCACTAAAAGATTACATTGTTCCTCAAAGCAAGCCAAGTTTTACTAGATTTAATGTCTTTTTAAGAGATAAATTTTCCTGTCAGTATTGTGGAAGTAATGAGGAGTTAACTTTTGATCATTTATTACCAAGGTCAAAAGGTGGCGAAACTAATTGGGATAATGTGGTGACTGCCTGTTCTGCATGTAATGTAAAAAAGGGTGGAAAACTATTAAAGTATTCAGATATGAAATTACATCAGTATCCTTATAGACCGTCAACAGAGGATCTGCATAAAAATGGAAAAAATTTCCCACCAAATTTTTTACATAAAAGCTGGATGGATTATTTGTATTGGGATGTAGAGTTAGAGGCTTAAATTTTCTCAGATATGTTTATTGCAATTCTAGAGCCAGTCTTAATAATTTTATCTAGTAATAAATAAGGTCCTTTTTTTGTTGCACCTTCATCATAAGCAATATCTTTATGGTCTATTTCATCTTGTCGAAATTTCGTAATCTTTTTTTTTAAATCTTTTTCGCTCTTATCCAGCTGGTTAATTTGATTTAAGTAATGTTCATCTATAACTTCTTCAACAGAAGCAGTACATAACATTGCAGCTTTTTTTCCAAGTAAAGTAGATCCAAATCCTAGTCCAACACCTAATAAATCCCACAAAGGTAAAAATTTAGTTGGTTTTATATTTCTTTTTTTAATTTCGTTTTCAAAAAATTGACAATGTTCTTTTTCATGAACTTTCATTTCCTCGATAGTTTTTTTAAGATTTTCGTCTTTTACAAGAGTATTTAAAGCTAGCAATTGCCCTTCATAAATCTTAATAGCTCCACGTTCACCTGCGTGGTCAACTCTTATGAATTCTTCAACTCTTTTTTTATTAATTTTTGTCATAGTTTAAATAAATCCTTGCACTACTAATAGTTATTAGCAAAGAAATTAAAATATTATAACTTGTAAGTGACAATCCCATAATTTTAAATGTCACATCTTTGCAGCTTATATTTTTTTCTTGTAATTGTTTTAATATGTCTTCTTTAGATAGTGAATATGACCCTTTTTTTAAATCACAAACTAACGATTCTTCAATGAAACCTTGTTCAATACCTAGATGATATAAAGATAAAATTGTAGCAGCTAAAAAAATTAATATAAGCAAAAGTATAAAGTATTTTTCAAGATGAATAAATTTATAATTTAGTACAATAATTATTATAGCCATTAAGTATGGAATTCTCTCTAAAATACATAAATTACAGGGTTGGTGACCTAAAGCATGTTCGATAAAAAATGCTGAAGCTAAAGCAAGGATACTAATTATAAAAGTTAATTTTATTGTTAATGTTTTATTAATATCAACCATTGAATTTAAAAAATAAATATACGAACATAAATATTATAACTATTATAATCCCAATAATAGTGAACCATTTTGATCCATGTTTATCCATGAATTCTGTAAAATATTCGCCAAATTTATAGGAAAGATAAGCAACTATAAAAAATCTTAGACTTCTTGAAATTAAGCTTACAATTATAAAAATAGGAAGGTTGAAAGCAATTAAACCGCTCGAGATTGTAAAGGCTTTAAAGGGCAATGGTGTAAAGCCTGCTAAAAAAAGAATACTCAGCCATGCAAGGAAGCCACTACCTTGAGACATACTTAATTTTAAATTTTCAACTTTACCTTGATAACCATAAAATTCGATTACATACATTGCTAAATCAAAAAATAAATAACCTATTAAATACCCAAAAATTCCTCCAAGGACTGAAAATATTGATGCTATTAAAAATATTTTTAGATATTCTTTTTTTTTAGCAATAACCATTGGGATTATCATTGCATCTGGCGGTATAGGAAAAAAAGAACTTTCTATAAAAGACACAAGCCCCAAATAAAAATTTGAACTTTTATGTGCAGCTAATTCTAAACATTTTTTGTAAAGTGTTTGAAACATTTTTTGGTTTTAATATAAATTTAGTTCTTATACTATTTAAATATAATTTAATTGAATACCAAGGGCGAATGGCGGAACTGGTAGACGCGCACGACTCAAAATCGTGTTTCGCAAGAAGTGAGAGTTCGATTCTCTCTTCGCCCACCAAAAAACTATGAATTTAAATAATTTAAATAATTTGATCGAATTATTTGTTAATCAAGCAAATAAACAAAATAAAAAAGATATTTTTTTAGAATGGCTAAAACCAAGTAATAAAAAAACATATACATGGGAACAAACTGAAAAGAATATTTTAAAATTATCAAAAGTCATTGAAGAAAACATAAAAGAGGGTGATAGATGTCTTTTAGTTTCGGAGAATAGACCTGAATGGTTTGTTTCGGATTTAGCTATTATGGTAGCAGGTGGAATTACTGTTCCAGCATATACAACTTATACAGAGAATGATTATAAGTACTTAATAGAAGATTGTGAGCCTAGCTTGATTGTTGTCTCGAATAATGAAATGTTAAAAAAATTAAACAATACAATTAACGAAAAAAATTTTATTCAAAAAGTTATTACTCTGGATGAAATTGATAAAGTATTAAATAACTTAAATTTAAGTAACAAAGAAAAATATTTAGATTTTAATTCTATTATAAAGAATAATTTATCATTAGAAGATAAAATTGAAAATAATAAATTAAAAAGAAATTCTCCTGCATGTATTATTTATACTTCTGGGACCGGAGGTAATCCTAAAGGAGTAATTTTAAGTCATGGTGGAATTTTAAGTAATCTCGTGGGAGCATGCGAAATTATGAAACCATTATTTAATTCAAGACCAGTATTTTTAACTTGGCTTCCTCTTTCACACTCTTATGAGCATTGTGTTCAATTTGCACAGATAGCAGTAGGAGCAAAAGTATTCTATGCAGAAAAAATAGAAAAACTTTTAGAAAATATATCTGAAGCAAAACCCACAATTATGACAGCTGTTCCAAGATTCTACCAAAACCTCTACAACAAAATAAATATTAATTTAAAAAAACAGACAGGTTTTAAAGCAAAATTAATTGAAGCAACTCTTCGTTTGGGAAGAAAAAAACTATTAAATCAAAAAATGACTTTTCCTGAAAAATTACTCAATTTTATCGTTGACAAATTAGTTAGAAAAAAAATAAAAAAACAGTTTGGAGGAAATTTAAAAGCTTTTGTTTCTGGTGGTGGTGCTCTAGATAAAGAAATAGGGGAATTTTTAAATGCTGTAGGACTACCCACTCTTCAGGGGTACGGATTAACTGAGACATCACCAGTAGTTAGTTGCAATCCGATACATAAAATAAAAGTAGAGACAGTTGGACCCCCCTTTAAAGGTAATGAAGTTAAAATTGCAGAAGATGGAGAAATTTTAGTTAAGGGTGAAAATGTAATGCTGGGATATTGGAATAAAAAAGAGGAAACCGATAAAGTAATTATAAATGGATGGCTTCATACAGGTGATATAGGAGAAATAGATCCAGATGACGGGTATTTAAAAATTACGGATAGAAAAAAAGATATTATTGTAAGTGCCGGGGGAGACAATATTTCACCAGCTAAAATAGAAAATATGGCAACAAACGAACCTGAAATTGATCAATGTATGATTTATGGAGATAAAAAAAATTATTTAGTTGCTTTAATAGTTCCTAACAAAGATTTTTTAAATGAAAAAAAAAAATGATAATAATGAAAATAATTTTTGATTAATATTTGTGCATTGTTAATTCATGCAGCTAAAATCGATGAAAACTACAGTGAAAATGAAGAGGAAATAATTAAAAGAACTCTCCTAGAATTAGGAGAAACTAAAGAAAATATATCTAAAACTATTGATAAAGCAAAAATTATTGAAAATGACTCAAATCAAATATTAGATTTTACAAGAGAGATTAAAAATTTACCTGAAATAGATAAGATAAAAATTATAGAAACTTTATGGTCAATTATTTATTCAGATAAAGTGGCTGATATTTACGAGACAAACCTAATGAGGCGTTTAGCTGGCTTGCTTTATATAGATAGTAAAACTATGGGTGATATTAAAGATAAAATAATAAAAAAAAATCTGTAATGACATATATAGTTAATGACAAATGTATTAAATGTAAATTAACTGACTGCGTTGATGTTTGTCCGGTAGACTGTTTTTATGAGGGTAAAAATATGCTTGTAATTAAACCGGATGAGTGTATAGATTGTGGCGTTTGCGAACCAGAATGCCCAGTTGATGCCATCAAAGCAGATACCGAACCTGGTAGTGAACAATGGCTAGAAATCAATAAAAAATATTCAGAAATCTGGCCAAATATAAGTGAAAAAAAAGATCCTCCATCGGATCACGAAAAATTTAAAAATGAGCAAAATAAATACGAAAAATATTTTAAAGAAAATCTTTAAAGGTAATCCAAAGAAAAAAGTAAAAAAAAAAACTACAGTCAAAAAAGAATCTAAAAAGAAAACAAAAAAAATTAAAAAAGTTGTTTCGAAAAAAACTAAAACTAAAATCTCTAAAGTAAAAAAAATTACCAATAAAAAAACAGTAACAAAAAAAATTTCTAAAGTTGTTGAGTTTAAAGTAGATCCTAAAGTTAATAATTTAAGGATTACTAAAAGTAATGAAGTAAAGCCAGAAATTAAAAAAGTAAAAAAACAGGCTATTGAAAAAAGAGAATTTAAAATAAAAGATTATATTGTTTATCCTAAACATGGTGTTGGTCAAATAACTGAATTTAAAAAGGTAAATATAGGAAACATTGATGTTGAGACTTATGTGATAAAATTTGATAGAGACAAGGCTAATGGAATGGTTCCTGTAAATAAACAGTCGCACTTGAGACCTTTAGCAACTATCAATCAAATTAATAAATGTATCTCGATTCTGAAAAGTAAACCAAAAATAAAAAGATCCATGTGGAGTAGAAGAGCTCAAGAATATGAAGCTAAAATTTCCTCTGGTAAAATCTATGAGTTAGCAGAAGTAGTTAGAGATTTAAACAAAGGTGACGATCTTATGGTTGATCAATCATATAGTGAAAGACAATTATTTGAGAAAGCATACGAAAGAATTTTATCTGAATTTCAAATTGTGTTGAATTTATCTAATGAAGATACACAAAAAAAACTTGATAAAGCACTAAAGAGAAATTTAAATAACCAGACTCAACAAACAACAACTATAACAAAGACCTCAACAACAGAATTACCTGTTGAAGAAACTATTTCTGAGTCAGACGAAAATTTAGACGAATAAAAAAAAACGCCTCTCACACGATCTGTAATGAGAAGCGTTTTTTATAAGAGTTACTAAGTTATTATCTTTTTCTTCTTTTCTTAGTTTTCTTTGCAGCTTTTTTTCTTTTTTTAGCTTTCTTAGCTTTTTTTGCTGCTTTTTTTCTTTTCTTAGGCATCTTTAGCTCCCTAGTTAAGTTAAACGAATCAAATTGATTCGTTATTAAGTTATTTTTATTTTTTTATACAA